>JAAYDS010000103.1 GCA_012729155.1 Chloroflexota bacterium
ATTCGCATCGATGCCGGCTCGAGCCGCGGCATCTCCTTTGGCGGCCCCCCGCAAGAGATGGCCTTTACCAGCGAGCAGTTCGACCATATCGTCGCCACCTACAAACGCTGGGCGCAGCGCGCCTATGACAACGGCTATATGATCGGGCCCGAAAACCACTGGGGCCCCGAGGATGTGCCCTCAGAGATGGTGCGCCTGTGCGAGGCCGTCGACAGCCCGGCATTCGGGGTGTTGCTGCACCTTGGCCGTTGGCGCGGCGACGATGCGGCCAGGGGCGACGAAATGGTGGCCAAATGGGCCATGCACGCCCATGTAACGCCTGCGCTCTCGCCTGAGGAAACCGCCTCCAAGATGGCCATGCTGCGCGACAACGGCTACAAAGGCTACTATAGCGCCGAGCTCACCAGCAACTCGTACTATGAACTGGGCGTTCAGCTGGCTCGCATCAAGTCGGTGCTCGACCGCTGGCGGCTCGAGGCCGCAGGTTAGCCCTGACTACTTGACAGCCCCCTTCGGGCGCCCACAATGGATCTAGGTCTCTGCGAGAGATACGTCTCTCGACAAGTCACAAGGGAGGACTGATATTCATGGCAGAAAAAGTACGCATTGGCATGATCGGCGTTGGCCAGATCGGCAAGCGCCACGTTCAGGGGTATTGGGGTGAGCCGGGCGGCCCGCGGCCGGTGCCCGATGCCGAGATCGTCGCCATCTGCGACATCAACGAGGCCGAGGCCCGCCGCGTCGCCGACCTGTACGGCGTCAAGGATGTCTACACCGACTATAAAGAGGTCCTCAAGCGAGACGACATCCAGTCTGTCGACGTGGCGCTGCATAACCGCTTCCACATGCCTGTGACGGTAGACGCCCTCGAGGCCGGCAAGAACGTCTACTGCGAAAAACCCATGTCGTGGACCTACCTCGACGCCAAAAAGATGTACGAAACGGCCAAAGCCACCGGCCGCATGCTCCACATCCAGTTGAGCAGCCTCTACTCGCCCGACGCCCGCGGCGCCAAACGGCTCATCGAAGAGGGGCACTTGGGCGACGTCTACTTTGCCAAGGCCATCCACTACCGCCGGCGCGGCCGACCCTGGGTCGACGGCTACGGCTCGCCCGCCTTTGTGAACACCTCGACCTCGGGCGGCGGCGCCATGCTCGACATGGCAGTCTATCACATCGCCCGCATGGTCTGGCTGCTCGGCAACCCTGATCTCATCAGCGTCGCCGGCAAGACCTACCAAGAGATCGACATGTACGCCGATCGCCGCGAGTCTGGCAAGTACAATGTCGAAGAACTGGGCATGGGCCTCATCCGCATGGCCAACGACATCACCTTTATCATGGAAGAGTCGTGGGCCATCCATGCCAACGATCCCAACGAAGACCGCGTCTATGGCTCCAAGGGCGGCCTAAAGGTCGATCCCCTCGAGTTCTACACCACCTTGGCCGACATGGAGCTCGACGGCACCTTTGACGCCAAACAGGCGGCCTGGCGCTGGGGCCAGTGTGACCCCCTCGCCAACTACTACACCGGCTCGCAGATTCACTGGGTGGCGGCGCAGCAGGGCAAGGTGCCTCTACTCGACACCGCCGGCATCGCCCTCAAGACTGCCTTTATCACCGAGGGCATCTACGTCTCCTCGCACCTGGGCCGCGAGGTCACGGCTGAGGAGATCGAAAGCGCCAAGCCTGGTCTCGGCCGCGTGTAGCGGCTGCGCAGCGAGCAAGAAAGGTCATCATGGAAAAGATCAGCATTGCCTCCTATGCGTTCCACGGCCTTGTCCGCGAGGGCCGCATGAACGTCTTTGGCTACCTAGAGACCGTCAAGTGCCGCTACGGCGCTCATGCCGACATCTGGTCTGGCATGATCGAGTCGCTCGACGAGGACTATCTCAAAAAGATAAAGACCGAGCTCGATGCCCGTGACCTCGTGCTGGCCAACCTGTGTGTCGATGGTCCCCACCTCTGGGAAGATGACCCCGACGTGCGTGAGGCCAACTATCGCAAGGCGCTCGAATGGATTCGCGCCGCCGAGATTCTGGGCGCCCAGACCATGCGCCTCGATGCCGGTGGCCGCGGCCACGAGTCCTTCACCGATGAGATGATGGACTTGATCGTCTCGCGCTTTCGCGAGTACAGCCAGCTTGCCCATGATCGCGGCTTCAAGTTCGGCCCAGAGAACCACTGGGGCCCAGAGGTCGTGCCAGAGACGATGGTGGCCATTGCCCAGGCAGTCAACCACCCAGGCTTTGGTGTGCTACTGCACTTTCGCGGTGATGCGGGCGACCAGCTCATGGCCCCCTACGTCATGCACACGCATGTCGACTGGCGAACCAGTGAAGGCGATCTGATGGGCGCCATGCAGATGCTGTGCGACGCCGGCTACCGTGGCTTCTGGGGCGTCGAGCATCACACCGGTCAGAACGAGTACACCGAAGTCGCCATCCAGGTGGCCAAAGTGCGCGACGTCTTGGACCGTTGGAAGCTCTCTGGGTGCGATTGCTGCTGCTGCAAATAGCACGACGGACTTTGGCTGCACGACTGTCAGGAGAGAGGGGCCAGTGGCCTCTCTCTCCTTATCTGCCGCTTGTGCAGCGCCGCTCCATCGCTACAATGATCGCCATACGCGTGCGGAGGTGACGATGGGCCTGTTCAACGACCTGGCGATGGGCTGGCGCTATGCTCGCGGCCTCAAGCCATTCCTGAGCGACAAACGCAGTGATAGCGACCCCACCGCGACCATCCGGGCCGAGTTGGCCACGCGTGACGAGCGCTTTCTGAGCACGATGCACGCAGGCATCTTTGCCTACCCTCGCAGCCCGTACCTGCCGCTCTTGCAGCGTGCCGGTATCGACGAGCAGCATCTGGCCGCACTGGTGCAGCAGTTGGGCATCCAAGCCACACTCCGCCAGCTCTATGACGCCGGCGTCTACCTGACGCTCGACGAGTTCAAGGGGCGCGCACCCATCGTGCGCTCAGGCCTCGAGCTGCCCGTCAAGGCCAGCGACTTTGACAGCCCTCTCAACAAGGGACAACTCCACGGTGTCACCGGCGGCTCGCGCACTCGCGGCACGCGTATCACCCTGGACCTCGAGGACTTTGAGGGCGAGATCCCCATGTACCGCCTTTGGCTGCAGGCCAACGACGCTCTCGCCCTGCCTCAGACCTACTGGCGACCCGCCATGCCGTCCACGTCGACGCTCAAATACGCGCTCATTGCCGCGCGTACCGGCATTCGCGTCGATCGCTGGTACACGCAAACGCGTCCTGGTCCGCGCCAGCC
>JAAYDS010000104.1 GCA_012729155.1 Chloroflexota bacterium
CCTTGATCGGCACAATCATCAACGTGGCCACGGTTCTGGTCGGTGGTGGGCTGGGCGTCTTGTTGGGCGCCCGCCTGCCTGAACGTATGCGCGAGACCGTAATGCATGGGCTGGGCCTGGTAACGCTTATCGTGGGCATCGACCTGGCCCTGGGCACGCAGAACATCCTCATCCCCCTGGGCAGCGTGCTGGTAGGCGCCATCCTGGGCGAGTGGTTACGTATCGATCTGGGTCTGGAGCGCATGGGCGAGTGGTTGCGGCAACGCGTGGCGCGGCGCATCAAGCACGCATCGATGGCACACTTTACCGAGGGGTTCATTACGGCCAGTCTGGTATTCTGTGTGGGGCCGCTGACGGTGCTGGGCTCGATCGAAGATGGGCTCAGTGGAGACTATTCACTGTTGGCTATCAAATCGATGCTCGACGGTTTCGCCGCGTTGGCCTTTGCCTCATCGCTGGGCGTGGGCGTTCTCCTGTCGGCTGTGACCGTGCTCCTTTATCAGGGCGGGTTGACGCTGCTGGCGGGGGTGGCCCAGCGCATACTCAGCGATGCCATGATCACCGAGATGTCTGCAGTGGGCGGTATCATGATCGTGGCGATCGGCCTGCTGCTGCTGGATCTCAAGCGGGTCCGCGTGGCCAACATGCTTCCTGGCCTGCTCATAGCGCCGCTGGTGGTGGCCCTGCTACACTGGCTGGGCGTGGCACTCTAGGGTAGGCAGCAACAGACGGCCCTCTCGGATGAGAGGGCCGTCTGATCATAACAGGGCTTAGCTCTTGGTGGGGATGTACTTGCGGATCTCGTTCGCCAGGTTGACCAGTGGCATGCTCTGTAGCCATACCTTGCCGGGGCCTGTCAGCGTTGCCAAGAAGAGCCCTTCGCCCGAGAAGAGCGCATTCTTCAGGCTGCCGACCGACGCGATGTCATAGCCCATGCCTGGCTCGTAGAGCGCGATATGTCCCGGGTCGATGCGCATGGTCTCGCCCGCCTGCAGGGTGTACTCGCGCACGTCTCCCGCAATCTCGAGAAAGACCATGCCTGGCCCGCTGATCTTTTGCAGGATGAACCCCTCACCACCGAAAAAGCCCGTGCCCAGATTCTTGCGAAAATGCATCTCGAGGCTGACGCTGTCCTGGGCCACCATGAAGGCATCTTTCTGACAGATCAGGCTCTGGCCGGCCTGCAGGTTGAACGCCAGAATGCGTCCGGGCGCCTCTGGTGTAAAGGTGACCATGGCCTGCCCGGTGCGGCAGGTGTAGGTGGTCATAAAGATCGACTCACCTGCTAGCTTGCGGCCCAGGCTCGCCATCAGCCCACCACGCGCGTTGGTATCCATCGCTACGTCGCCGCGCATCCAGGCCATGCCGCCACGCTCGGTGAACACCGATTCACCCGCCTCCAGGTAGACATCGACCGAAGGCAACATCGAACCGACAATCTCGTACCGCATCTTCTTCTCCTTCTATCCAGCTTGCCCGCGAACGGGGGGGACGCACTTCGTGGGCGCGATCTGCACAACTGCTATGTGTCTGATGACTCTATACGGTGCTGACGGTGATCACTCAGTATGCCTCTGGCATGCACCTCGCGTGTTACGCGCTCAAAGTGAGCCAGTGTCGCGCTCAGGTCACTCCTCAGGGCCAACAACCGTTGCTCGACCGCCCTCTGCACCGCGGCGATGAACGCTGTGCCCTCAGCAGACCATGCTGGCTGGTCGTCGGGCGCCAGCGCTCTTAGATCGTCCAGCACCAGGCGCTGGCGAAGGGCGAGCGGCAGGCTGAGCTGCGCGCCGCCAGCGCCCGTGCGATTGTAGCACTGTTGTGGCAGGCGCTCAGCCTCAAGCCGTGGCGCAGCTGCGACCTGCAAGCCCAGCCCTGAGAGCTCTGCGAGCAGGGCCAGCGTCAGTGGCTCGTTGCTGCCGCCCACCAGCGTCGTCTGGCCCTCACGGTGCCCTGTGATCGCCAGCGCCAGTGTGCTGTGAGCCAGCAGGGCGTCGCAGCGCACCTCGGTCAGGCGCAGTGTAGGCAGCCGCAGAGTGGCCGCTCTATCGGCTCGTAGACCGCGCACCGTATACAGGTTCCAGCTCTCACCGGCGATGGCCTCTGCGAGTTGGCCAGTCAGGGGCTCGATGTGCCCGCCGTGCAGGGCAAGCACGGTGACGACTGCATGGCGTTCGCGGGCCACCACGTCATAGTCCTCACCCTGTTGGGCCCGCAGCACCAGGTCGCTAAAGCTCCCCAGCTGCCAGCTCATGCTCGCCCAGCGTCCGCCAAAGCATACGCAGTCACTGTCTCGTCGCGCACCTGTCCGCGCTCATCTTCATAAGTGATGACCCACACGGGCCGCCAGGCGAGCCCATAGGCTGAGATACGGATGTCGCTCTTGCGCGGCCGTAGCGGCTGTTCAGTGACCTCGTCTGGCGCCGACGCCCAACTCTTGCGCAGGTCACTCAGCGCTTCATCGCGCTTGCGCTCCAGGTCAGCGATGTCGCTCTGGAGCTTGGCGATGGTCTCCTCAGACTCGCGGACATTGGCCCTGGCGCGGCTGGTGGATGTGCGTTTGCGGGCAGCGCTCGATAGCGCGCTGCTTCTGCGGCGCCCCGTGAGCACACTGATCAGCGTTTCGGCGCCAGAGAGAAACTCCTCACCACGTCGACCGTTGAGTGTGGCGCGGTCTTGCTCCAGTTCTAACTCTTCTTTGCGCAGACGCTCCTGGAGGCGGTCGATCTCTTTGATCAGGCGATCGCGCTCCTTGGCCTCAGCCTCACGTAGTTGCACCTCGGCCTCTCGCTGGCATCGTTGTACAAAGGCCTCGCGGCTCTCGCCGATGTCGGACGTCAGCTTGAGGCGCTCGTTGACGAACAACGGCAGACTGTGCTGTCGAAAAACGAAATCGACAAGGTCGTCGCGCATGCGAGTATAGGGTGGCGAGTCCGTCATGCCACTCGGCAGGGTGGCATAGATGGCCCCGGGCACTGGCTCGGTGCCCAGGTCGCGTGAGTCAAGGGCGTTTGACAGGCCGCTTTCCCATTCAACCAGCGCGTGGGCCTCGGGGAGCGGCACCAGATAGCCAAGCTCCTCTTGTTGCGTCTGGGTGCGGCGCGTATCGGCGTACGAGACTGTGGCCAACGCCACATAGAAAGGCTCATAGGCCACCTGCGTGCTCTTGATCAACGGCTTGCCGCGGAACTGGCCGGTAAAGCTCTGCAGGGCACTCTGTTCAGAGACGTCCACTGGCAGTACATACTGGGCCACACGGCTGTTCACAACTGGCTGCACCGGGGTGTATCCGGGCGGCAGTTCGGGCCCTGCAGGCTGCGCAGCAGTAGTTGCCACGGCACGCTCCGGCGACTGGCTGCCGGTGCCCCAGGCCGCAAGGGGTTCCGAGGGCGTAAGGCTTGCTTTGTGGTCGCGCATCAATTCACGCACCTGGTCGCGCGTCATGGGCCCGCGTAGATAAGAGAGGGCCCAGCGGGTGCTGTAGAGAATGGGCTGCTTTTCATGGACGTTGTGCAAGATGAACACCCGCGAGCTCAGCGACGAGATGAGGCGGTCGAGGTAGCGCGGGTCGAGCATGGTGCCCGCCTCTGAAACCACCCCGGCCATCCCTTCGAGCACGCGAGCCTTGTCGCGGTCGGTCTGCAGTTTGCCCACAAACCAGGTGCCGGTGTTGGTGAGCCCCTTGTAGTCGAGGTCGACAGGGTTCTGGGTAGCCAGCATGAGCCCCACGCCAAAGGCGCGAGCCATCTTGAGCAGCGTCAGCAACGGCGTCTTGGATGGCGGGTTGAGCGGGTATGGCGGGAAATAGCCAAAGATCTCGTCAAAGTAGACCAGGCAGCGCAGCGAGGTTGTGCCCGACAGGCGCCGCATCCATCCGATGATCTGCTGTAGTAGCAACGTCACAAAGAACATCCGCTCGGCGTCGGCGAGGTGCGCGATGTAGAACACGGCGATCCGCGGTTTGCCGGCCGGTGTGTGGATGATCTGCTCGATATCCAGCGGCTCACCCGTGATCCAGTTCTGGAACGACGGCGCGGCTACCAGGCGGTTGAGAGCCATGGCGAGCCCAAAGCGGTCTTTAGGCGGGTAGAAGGTGTCGATGTCAAAGACGCCCATCTTGGTCATGGGCGGCGACTGAATCTGGCCGATAAGCGTGGCCATATCCAGGCTCTGTGCTTGTCGCCAGGCATGCTCAAAGATGCTGGAGAGCAGGATGTGCTCACGGCTCTGCACCGGGTCAGCGTCGATGCCCACCAGGCCCAGCAGGCCCGAGACAGTGCCCGCGATCAGTTCGCGCAGGGTTTCCGCATCCTCGTCCCACGAAAGGTTGGGCGCCGCAAAGGTCTGCAACACGCTTACCGGAAGGCCTGCATCGCTCCCTGGCGTATAGATGGCGAACTCGGCAGCCTCGCGCAGTCTGCGAATGCGGTCGCCATCCTGCCCCCAGGCAGCCAGGCCCTCGCGCCACTGATTGGCGGTGGCCGCAGCGAATTCGGCAACAGTCTGCCCCTTGCGGTGGGCATCGTCAGGGTTGATCCAGGGCTCGAAATCCTCGGGTCGCAACTCGGGGAAGGTGAGCAGCAGGTTGGTCAGATCGCCCTTGGGGTCGATGACGATGGCTGGGACGCCATCCATCGCCGCTTCCTCGAGCACTGTTACGCCCAGGCCCGTCTTGCCCGAGCCGGTCATGCCGATGCATACGGCGTGGGTCGTCAGGTCGCGCGCATCGTACATGACGTGAGCATCATCCAACACCTGGCCCTTTTCGAGGTCATACTCCTTGCCCAGGTAGAATGATACCTTGCGTTCGATATCGGTCATGGCAATGTCTCCCATCGCTGAAGGCTGGGTGTACGGGGCTGGCTAGAGCTCGGCCAGTCCACTGCCAATGTCCTTGGAGCGGCGGCCCCCATGTTTGGCGCTAAGGCCTAGGCCAGCGCCGCCGGTGATGGTGTTCATGACGCGCAGCCAGACGTCGCCTTCGGGGCCCATCTTTTCGCCACGAAAGCGGTGGTCACGCTTGCGGATGTATTCATCCAGGTCGGTCAGCATCTGCTGGTAGCGCGCCACTTGCGGTTCTACCAAAAGCCGTAATGTCTCGTCGTCGTGAATGCCGGCGACGGCCTGGCGCAGGTGCGGCAGGCAGAGCCCATCGCCGGCGGTGTACGCGGCGTGCAGCGTCTCGTCGCCGAGATGAGCCAGTAGCAGCCCGATGTAATCGGCCGCGGCGCTCGTTTTGATCTTGCAGGCCGGGCAGGGGCGGCTCGGCTCCAGTTCATCGGCCCGCCTGTCATGCTTGCGCAGCCGTTGCCATAGGTTTGGGCGAGCAACCGCTGTCGCGTCGAGAGCCTCGGTGAGCATGCGCAGGGCATCGCGATAGATGAGTGCCGATCCGAGAGCGCGGCCAGGTTTAGAGCGCATCATCTCGACGTGTTCGGGGCAAAAGCCGTGGGAATGCTTCAGATCCAGGCGCACGCGCGGGTCCAGCGTGGCCTCATAGAGGATCGCGTCCAGGAAGCGATCGCACGATTTATACACCAGGCGGCAGATTGGGCAGCCGGCCTGCGCCTGGGCATCGACCAACTCGAAATAAGGTGTGTGTTTGCCCTGAGCCTTCACTGCGCCTCCCTTGGACCTTTGTGTCAGTATAACACGCTATCAGCGCCCACCGCAATGGCCCTGGCGCGGAGCGAGATTGACAGGCGCCTGCCTCAATCGATAATGGAGACGAGCAGTCAGTCCTATGGCCAATCAGAGAGGATGCGATGGACCTCAGACTCAAGGGGCGGGTAGCTTTGGTGTCTGGCGCCAGCAAGGGGTTGGGCAAGGCCGCTGCCTGGGCCTTGGCCCGCGAGGGCGCCGATGTGGTGATCGCGGCGCGCGGCCACGAGAGGCTCGCACAGACGGCTGACGAAATACGGGTAGACACCGGGCGCGCGGTTCTGGACGTGGCAGCCGACGTCTCGCAGGGGGCCGACATCGATCGGCTGGTAGAGAAAGCGCTGCTGCAGTTTGGCCGCGTCGACGTCCTGGTCACCAACGCCGGCGGGCCGCGCCCGGGCCTGTTCGCCGAAATGAGCGATGCTGACTGGCTTGGCGCCGTGGAGCTCAACTTGCTCAGCGCGGTGCGGTTGATCCGCGCTGTTCTGCCCGGCATGCAGGCCAGGCGCTGGGGACGGATCATCAACATCGCCTCGATCGCCGTCAAGCAGCCGCTGCCCGACCTCATTCTGAGCAACACTGCCCGGTCAGGGCTGGTTGCCATGGCCAAGACGCTGGCAGGGCAGGTGGCCCGCGAGGGCATTACTGTCAACAACGTTTGCCCCGGATATATGCTCACCGACCGCGTACGCGGCCTGGCAGAGGCGACTGCGGCAGCCGAAGGTATCACCGTCGATGAGGCCATCGCCCGCAACGAGCAGGCTATCCCCATGAGGCGCATGGGCCAGCCCGAAGAGCTGGCGGCGCTCATTGCCTTCTTGGCCTCAGAGCAGGCAGGCTACCTTACTGGCGCCACCATTCAGATGGATGGGGGGCTCTACCAGGGCCTCATGTGAGCGAAAGAAGTGATCAACCTGTTCATAGAAGGGTAGCAGATGAAGGATACCGATCGTCGTCGCTATGGCTTTTCCATAGGGTATCTGTTGGTGGCGCTGCTGGGAGCCTGGCTGTTTCAAAGCCTGATCTTTCGTCCCTTCATTCAGCAGCAACAGGAGGTGCCTTATAGCCAGTTCCGCGACGAGCTGGGTGCGGGCAATGTTCAAGAAGTGATCCTCGAGAGCGAGCGCATCTATTACACCTGTTGCACGCCAGCAGAGGATGCTTCGCCCGGGCAGGTCTACAATGTTGTGCGTATTGAGGATCCTGACCTGGTGCCCGATCTGGTGGCCGCTGGCGTCACTTTCAGGGCTACACCGCCGGCCAACAGCGCTCTCACGGGCCTATTGGGGTTCATCATCCCGTTTCTGCCCATGCTGCTGATCGGCTTCTTTCTGTTTAGGCGCCTGGGGCAAGCGGGCGGCGGAGCGGTGATGAACTTTGGCCGCAGCAAGGCCAAAGAGATCGCCGGTGAGATGACGGGAGTCAAGTTCGCCGATGTGGGTGGCGCCGACGAGGTCGAGGTCGAACTGCAGGAGATCATCGCCTTTCTCAAAGAGCCAGCGCGCTTTACACGTCTGGGCGCTAAACTGCCCAAAGGCATTCTGCTGGTCGGGCCACCAGGCACCGGCAAAACGCTACTAGCGCGGGCGACGGCAGGTGAAGCCGGTGTGCCCTTTTTCTCAATCAGTGGTTCAGACTTTGTGGAGATGTTCGCCGGCGTGGGCGCTGCTCGGGTGCGCGACATGTTCCAGCAGGCCAAGGCCAAGGCGCCTTGCATCGTGTTTATCGATGAGATCGATGCTATCGGCCAGGCACGGTCAGGCCCGGGCGCCATGGTCAGCAACGACGAGCGCGAGCAGACACTCAACCAACTCCTATCGGAGATGGACGGTTTTGAGGCCAACGCTGGTGTGGTGATCATGGCGGCCACCAACCGCCCAGATGTGCTCGATCAGGCACTACTGCGGCCTGGCCGTTTTGATCGTCAGGTGCAGGTCACTCTGCCCAACGAAGACGGCCGTCTTCAGATCCTCAGAATCCATGCCCAGCAGGTGCCTCTGGCGTCAGACGCCGACCTGGGGCGGCTCGCCAAGATCACACCGGGCTTTTCTGGCGCCGACCTGGCCAACATCGTCAACGAGGCCGCACTGCTGGCTGTGCGCCGCAACGCCGAGCGCGTGACGATGGACGACTTTAATCGGGCGATTGAGCGGGTAGTGGCTGGGCTGCAAAAGCGCACGCCTCTCAAGCCAGAGGTGCGTCGCAAGGTGGCCTATCATGAAGCCGGCCATGCGCTAGTGGCCGAACTGCTGCCCACGACCGACCAGGTTCATAAGGTGAGCATCATCCCTACGGCCAAGGGCGCCCTCGGCTACACCATGCAAATGCCTGAAGAGGACCGATATCTGCTGAGCGACCGCGAGCTGACCGAGCGCATGGCCGTGATGCTGGGCGGCCGGGCAGCCGAGCTGGTGGTGTACGACGAGACCACCACCGGCGCCGCCAATGACCTGGAGCGAGCAACTGACCTGGCGCGACGGATGGTCACCGAGTTCGGGATGACCACGGCCTTGGGGCCGGTGCGCTATGCCACCGAGGCGGGGGCGGGCTATCTGGGCTATGCGCGTACGCTCAATAACGGCCTGTCGCCCGAAACAGCGGCGCAGATAGATGCCGAGATACGCCGCCTGGTAGAGGCTGCGCAGCAGCAGGCCGTGGCTCTCTTGAGCGATCACCGGGCATCTCTTGACGAGATTGCCGCCGTGCTGCAGGAAGATGAGAGCATCACGGGCGATAAGGTGCGTGCCATCGCCGCGCGTGGGCAGGGCAGATAGACTGCCCGCAGTCGTGTGTGGTTTTGGGGCCTACTGCCCTTGATGTTATACTATGCGCTGTTTGGCGGCAGTCGCCGTTTGTTCTGTTCCTTCTGCTCTTCGGGCTCGCGGCAAGCCGGCCGTGGGCATGACCAGAGGGGCAAATTCCAGAGGAGGAGGCTTGTTTTGCGTACCTATGAGTTGATGTGCATCGTCCAGCCAGAGCTGGATGAAGAGGGCATGGCCGATCTGAACGCCAGGGTCGCCGAAGTGATCACTGGCTTTGGCGGCGAGGTGCTCTCTACCGAGATCCTCGGCCGCAGGCGCCTGGCATTCCCCATCCGCAAAAAGATCGAAGGCGTCTATGTGCTGACCTATGCCAACATGGATGCTGCTGGCATGGCAGAACTGCAGCGTCGTCTGCGTCTTATGGAAGAGGTCATTCGCTATCTGATCGTCCGTCCCGAGGAGGACGAGATCCCGCTCCCCAGCGAGGATGAAGAACCTGAAGGCGACGACCTGGGCGACGACGTCATCGACGAAGACCAAGATCTCGATGACGACGAAGATCTCGATGATGACGATAGCGGCTATGATGATGACGATTCAGACGACGATAACGACGACTAGATCATCACACCGGGCATTGCGCCCAGTGGCCTGATATGGGGAGGCTACCTTGACAGAATACGAATCCCGCAACAGAGACTCGGATGGCGACGAGCGCTCGTCGCGCGGTGGGCGCGATGGTGGCAGAGGCGGTTATCGTGGGCGTGGCGGCGGCAACCGCATGCGTCGCCGGCGCGTGTGCCAGTTCTGCGCTGAAAAAGTGAACTCGGTCGACTATAAAGACATTCGTCTGCTGCAGAACTTTGTGGCTCCCAGTGGGCGCATCAATGGACGCCGTCGCTCGGGCACCTGCGCCAAGCATCAGCGGATGGTCTCGCGGGCGATCAAACGCGCTCGGTTCCTGGCGTTGCTGCCCTACGCTCCCTCGCACGCTCGCGGCCAGAGATAGACGCGACTGCGACGGCCGTAAGGCGATTTGTCAGTACAACCTGCGGGGCATAGGATGCATTATCCTGTGCCCCGTTGTCATAGGAGCAAGAGATGGCGAAACGCGCCCAGATATCTGAGCCTCTGTCACGCAAGCAGCGCTCTCGCCGCGAAAAAGAGGCGCTCTACCGCCGCTGGTTGATCATTGGCACAAGCATTGTGCTGGGCCTTTCGGTGGTTTTGCTGGGTTGGGGCCTGGTGCAAGAGTATGTCGTCAAGCCCAGGCGCCCTGTGGCCATTGTCAATGGTGACAAGATCGCCCTGGATGATTACCAGCGCCTCGTGCAATATCGCCGCTTGATCTATCAGAGCAATCTGAATCAGATGCAGGCCGAGCTGGATGCTATCGACCCTGCCGATGAAACCATGTCGTTCATGCGGCAGATCTATGAGCAGCAGGTGCAATACTATCAGAATCAGCTGATGGGCGTGGGCGCCAACACGTTGGAAGAGATGATCGCCGATCGTGTCATCCAGCAAGAGGCAGCGCGACGCGGCATTGCGGTGACAAATGATGAGGTTCAGCTAGAGATCGAGCAGCAGTTTGACTATCATCGTAACCCGCCGACGCCCGTGCCCACACCAGAACAGCCGCCCACGGCCACGCCACCGGCGGTGCCAGAGATCGTACTCGAGGAGGAGGCGTCGTCGCCTACGGCCGCGCCTGCTCCGACCTCGACGCCACTGCCCACGGCCACGCCTGTCACTCTCGAGAGCTTTGAGCAGAGTTGGCAGGGCTACCTTGAGACTATCGAGCGACTGAGCGGGTTCACCGAGCAGGAGTATCGGGCCCTCATCGCTTCGCAACTCTACCGTGAACGCGTGCAAGACGCCATCGAGGCCGAAGCGCCAACGGTGGCCGAGCAGGTGCAGGCACGGCACATCCTGGTAGCCACTGAGGAGGAGGCCCAGGCCGTGATTGAGCGACTTGATGCCGGCGAAGACTTTGCCACGCTGGCCCAAGAGCTGTCGCTAGACACAGGCTCAGGTGCTCAGGGCGGTGATCTGGGCTGGTTCACGTACGAGCGTATGGTGCCTGCGTTCAGCGAGGCGGCGTTTAGCCTGGCGCCAGGTGCCATAAGCGAGCCCGTCCAGAGCGACTATGGCTACCATGTCATCAAGGTTGAGGCGCACGAGCAGAACCGGCCGATCGACGAAGCCGACATGTCTACCGCTCGGGCCGACCACTTTGCCAGGTGGCTGGAGCTACAGGTTCAGGGTGAGGGGGTGACGAGGCAGTGGACATCCGATCTGGCGCCCACCCCGCAGCCCTACACCAGGTGAGCGCTTTGGCTGCATGACGAAATAGCCGCCCTCGAGGGCGGCTATTTGCTTGTGCTGGTGCGCAGACGGCGCACGTCCATCACATCGCGGACGTTGAGCAGCCGGTTCATCACATCCGACAGCTGCCCCAGCCCTTTGATGCCGATGGTGCAGATGATGTGCGCCTGGTGGTCACGGTCGGCGGTCACGTGTACCGAACTCATGTTGATGCCCATGTTCATGATCTCACCCGAGATATCGTGCAGCAGGCCGGGCCGGTCAAAGCCGAGGATCTCGATGCCTACCGGATACTGCTCGTGGGCGCCACCCCAGTCTACAGAGATCAGTCGCTCGGTGTCTCTCAGGTTGACCACGTTGGGGCAGTCTATACGGTGAACCGTCACGCCCTTACCTCGGGTGATGTAGCCGACGATCTGGTCTCCGGGCACCGGCTGGCAGCAAGACGCAATCTGCGTGTAGAGGTCGCCTACCCCTGCTACCGTGACCTCCGAAACGGCCCGCTCAGGGATGGCCCGCAGCCGTAACTCATCGCTGGTCGACGAGGACTCGTCTAGCTTGTGAGCGATCTGCGAGGCGCTGATATCGCCATAGCCGAGCGCTGCCATAAAGTCATCGATGTCACGGAACCTGAACAGGTCGGCGATCTTGGCATAGGCCTCTTGGTCAAGTCCCAGCCGACGCATCTCGCGCTCGAGGATGTCTCGCCCAGCGGCGATGTTCTGTTCGCGGCGTTCGCGTCGGAACCACTGTCTGATCTTTTGGCGGGCGCGCTGCGTGGCCACAAAGTTCAGGTGTGGGTTGAGCCAGTCGCGGCTGGGGCCGCCCTGCTTGGCGGTGATGATCTCGACCCGTTCGCCACTCTGCAGTTGATAGTCCAGCGAGACGAGCCGCCCATCGACTTTGGCACCGCGGCAGCGGTGGCCGATTTCACTATGGATGTCGTAGGCAAAGTCTACTGGCGTTGAGCCTCTCGGCAGATCGACGATATCGCCTTTGGGAGTGAATACATAGACTCGCTCGGCGATGATGTCTTCGCGAAATAGGTCGACGAACTGCTGAGCATTGAGATCTGATGAATCCAGATCGAGCGCCTGGCGCAACAGATGTACACGCGACTCGACCTCTGCGTCTGCATCGATCTGCTCCTTGTAGCGCCAGTGAGCGGCCACGCCATACTCGGCCACATTGTGCATTTCCTCGGTGCGGATCTGCACCTCGAGGGGATGACCGCCTTCGGTCATCACGGCCGTGTGAAGCGATTGATAACCATTTTCCTTGGGCGCGGCGATATAGTCGTCGAACTCGCCATGGATCGGCCGCCACATGCTGTGAACCGTGCCAAGGATGTGGTAGCAGTCTCCCTTGGTCTTGGTGATCACCCGGATGCCGTGCAGGTCATAGATCTCTTCAAAGCGGCGCTCCTTTTGCTCCATCTTGCGGTAGATGCTATAGATGTGCTTGGGGCGCCCCGTGATGCGATAGCGCAGGCCCTCGCCAGCCAGCTCGCGATGCAGCCGCGCGATGACGCGCTCCAGAAAAGCAGCGCGCTCAACGCGCTTCTCGGCCAACAGGCGGGCGACCTCGCGATAGTGTTCCGAGTCCAGATAGCGGAAGGAAAGGTCTTCGAGCTGCCACTTGAGCTGCCAGATGCCCAGGCGGTTGGCCAAAGGAGCAAAGATATCGAGCGTCTCGCGAGCGTTGCGGCGCTGCTTTTCAGTCGGCAGATACTGCAGCGTTCGCATGTTGTGCAGCCGGTCGGCCAGCTTGATGATGACCACGCGCACGTCGTCGACCATCGCCAGGAACATTTTGCGCAGGTTCTCGGCCTGCTCTTCGCTCAGGTCTTCTTCGTCGACGCGGCTCTTGCGCTTGACACGCCGTAGCTTGGTCACGCCCTGCACCAGTTTGGTGACGGCGGGCCCAAAGGCCTCTTCGAGTTCCTTAGGGGTGACCTCGGTGTCTTCTAGGATATCGTGCAGCAACCCCGCCACGATCGAGTCCACATCCATCTGCAGATCGCACAAAACCATGGCGACTTCAAGAGGGTGGACGATGTATGGGTCTCCAGAGGCCCGTAACTGACTGCCGTGGTGCTCGATGGCATAGCGAATTGCTCGCTCGATGGTGTCGACGCCATGGGCATACTGCACCTTGACGCGCTCGAGGAGTTGTTCGCGGATGGGGATGTCGATTACATCGGTCATCTTACAACTCATTATAGCTCATCAACGACGCTCGAACAATGCCTGTGGTATACTCACCCCATGTCATCTGCACAACATCAACCTCTTAGCCTCGTCGCCCGGCACGCCCTGGTAGACCTGCTCACTGCAGTAGGCCTGGCGAGAGACACGCAGGTCGCTCTGTTGCGCGCTGATCGCGTCACGATGGCCGGCAGGCCCATACGTAACCCTTTGACGCAGGTCGATCTGCTCGCACAGGAGGTCTGCATTGACGGTAGGCCTCTTGATGGGGTCTTGGCCTGCCGTTACCTGCTGCTGTTCAAGCCCTATCGCGTGTTATGTGCCTTTAGCGATCCCGAAGGGCGGCCCACTCTGGCCGACTATGTGCCCATACCCGGCGTTTATGCCGTGGGCCGGCTGGACTATGACAGCGAGGGACTGGTGCTTCTCACCGACGATGGCTGGCTCAACCATCGGCTGGCGCACCCTGACTATGAGCACCCCAAGTCCTACCTCGCACAGGTGGAGCGCATGCCCGATGTGGAGGCGCTGCAAATGCTTGGGCAGGGGGTGGTCGTCAAAGGGCAACGCACACTCCCGGCTGAGGTGACCCTCCTCCAGCGAGCGCCTGACCTGCCCGAGCGGTCTATGCCGGTGCGCTACCGCGCCAACGTGCCCACCGCCTGGCTGCGCATCGTGCTGCGCGAGGGCAAAAAATGCCAAGTGCGGCACATGACGGCCGCTGTGGGGCACCCTACCTTGCGGCTGGTTCGCGTGGCCATCGGCCCGCTGCATCTGGGGGGTCTGCAGCCCGGCGAGTGGCGTGAGCTATCGTCCCAGGAGCTGCTCTCCCTACGCGCCTTGCTCAGAACGGGCGCCAAACGGGGCGGCCGTTAGTGCCTGCGCCGGCTGGCCCAGTGATCGAAATAGTTCATCACCACCAGCGCAATGAACAACGCGATCACCATGTCCCACTGTTGCGCCAATACCAGCAGGGTGATCACGATGAGAATGAGGACGTCTAGCCAAAAGATCAGCCGTGTGCCATCTCGCATGTCTGTGGATTATAGCATGCTTGAACGTGCTCTTGCGGCGCGATGCAAGGATGCTAGTATGATGGCAGCAGCCCAGGAGAGTGATGATGCGAACTCTACTGATTGAACCGATCTCACTGCTGGTGACCATGGACGCCGAGGGGCGCGAGTTGCGCGATGCTGCTGTGCTCATCCGCGACGGCGTCATCGAGGCTGTGGGCCCATGCGGCACACTGGGCACTGCCAGTGAGGTGGTAGACGCCAGCCGGCGGCTGGTGATGCCGGGCATGGTCAACACGCACCATCATCTTTTTCAGAGCCTGACGCGGGCAACTCCAGGCGCGCAAGATGTCAAGCTCTTTGACTGGCTCATCGTACACTATCCCATCTGGCGGCACATCACACCCACGATGATCACTATCAGTGCCCGGCTGGCGCTGGCAGAGCTTTTGCTCTCAGGGGCCACCACCGTGGCCGATCACCTCTATCTCTACCCCAACGGCGCCCGCATCGATGATGAGATTCAGGCGGCTCAGGAGTTAGGCGTGCGCTTCTGCCCCACACGTGGCAGCATGTCGGTTGGCGAGTCGCGCGGGGGGCTGCCCCCTGATGGGGTGGTCGAAGACGAAGATACCATCCTGCGAGAGACTCGTCGCGCCATCGAATCCTGGCATGATCCCCAACCCTACAGCATGTGCCAGGTGGCCGTGGCGCCTTGTGCACCGTTCAATGTTAGCCAAGAGTTAATGCGCGAGTCGGCACAGCTGGCGCGCAGCTATGGCGTGCGCCTGCACACCCACGTTGCCGAGACGCTGGACGAGGAGCATTACACGCTGGAGCGCGTGGGCCTCAAACCGGTGGCCTATATGGCATCGCTTGAGTGGATGGGGCCTGATGTCTGGTGGACGCATGCCGTCAAGCTCGATGCTGACGAGATTGCCCTGATGGCCGAGACGCAAACCGGCGTGGCTCACTGCCCCGCCAGCAATATGCGGTTGGGGTCTGGCATTGCGCCGGTGCGTGCCTATCTCGATGCTGACGTGCCCGTGGGCCTATCGGTCGATGGCAGCGCGTCGAACGACGGGGGCCACATGTTGGCAGAGGCGCGACTGGCAATGCTCCTGCAGCGGGTCGATCGGGGCGCTGCAGCCCTTACAGCGCGTGAAGCGTTGCGCATGGCCACGGTCGGCGGCGCTCGCGTGCTGGGGCGTAGCGACATAGGCCAGGTAACGCCTGGCATGGCGGCCGATCTGATCGCCTACGACCTGGATCGCCATGAGCTTGCGGGCGCGCAGGCAGACCCCTTGGCGGCTTTGCTGTTCTGTGCGCCCACCAGCATTGATTGGAGCCTGATCAATGGCCGCTTTGTGGTGCGGGATGGCGCGTTGGTAGGGCATGATCTGCAGCGTATTGTCGCTGAGCACAATCAGGCCAGCGCGCGACTCAGGACGCTGGCCTGACCGAAGCGTTGGCGACGGGGCTAGTCCTCACGGCGCCGCGAGCGTGAACCCATGATGCCGCCACCGCCCAGTAGGCCGGTGCCCAGCACAAAGCCCAGGTCATACCAGTTGCCGTTGTTGTGCACCTCGTAAAAGTTCACGCTATCGGTGAACAACGAGATGACAAAGGTGATGGGCGCGATGATCCCGTGCCACAGGCCACGCCAGAAACCGGCCATGTCGCCATCAGGGCTGGGCGTGCGGACAAGCGTGTTTGGGCCGGCAGCGCAGGCGTTCAATGCCAACAGGGCCAACACCAGCACTGCCACCAGCAGGGCTCGCTTCATGATTGTCTCCTTTTCACTGGCTCATTTCATCGTCTCTACGATGATGCCCAGGAATGAGTTGCGCAGCGTTTGACGGGCCATCTGGGTCTGTTTATCCTCTGCTTGTGGGCTTTAGCCCGAACCGCCCCCCTACCAGAGCGCCCTGCAGGAGGTTGTCGTGGCCCTTCAATCCTGGTTAGCGATGCTGGAACGCTACTATCCGCGTGACGAGCACCGAGCTGGCGCAACGCCCTGGCTTGACCTGGCCCTGAACGAGAAGGGCAGCTTTCAGATAGTGCTGCGAGAGCCCGACATCGAGCGGCTGCCCGTCACCGTCAGCGTTACTGGGCCAGAGGGCTGGTCGCTGCGTCTTCGCCGCGTCGGCTTTGTGCCTGTGCGGCATTTGAATACACCTGTGCTTGAGAACCCTGTGGAGACCGATGGCCTGGGCAAGGTGCCAGGCTATGTGCCTGACCCGCTCTTTGATGATGACAGCGTGGTGTTGCGCGCCGGCGAGACGCATGCCTTCTGGGTGACGGTGCACCCGGCGGGCGGTGCTCGCCCAGGCGACTATGCCGTTGAGATCAGCGTTGCTGGCCCCAATGGCGACTCTTTGGCGCACCTGCGTATGCCTGTGACGGTGCACGACATCCATCTCGATCCACGACGTGGCTTTAACGTCACCCACCTGTTCTATGTGGATGCGATCATAGACTGGTACCGCACTGGTGGGTTCGATGAGCGTTTCTGGGCGTTGACCCGTGCCTACATGCAAGACATGGTGGCTCATGAGCAGAATGTTATCCTGGTGCCCGCTTTTACCGTGCCCATGGATGGCATCAAAACACCGAGTCAACTGGTGCGCGTCGAGACGGTGGCGCCCGGCGAGTATCGCTTTGACTGGTCCGATGTGCGCCGCTACATCCGCACCGCCGCTCAGGCGGGGCTGGATCACTTTGAGTGGGGGCACTTTTTCGGGCAATGGGGCGCCAACTATGCGTTGAGGGTGTACGAGGGGCAGGGCCGCGATGAGCGCTTGCTTTGGCCTGGCGATACGCCGGCCACCGCTGAGCCGTACCGCCGCTTCCTGGCGCAATATCTGCCCCAGTTCAAGGCCTTTCTCGAGCAAGAGGGCATCCTCGAAAGCTCGCTGTTCCACATCTCTGACGAGCCCCATGGCGAGCAGATCCACCAGTATCGCCGTGTGCGCGAGATGATGCGCGAGTTGGCACCATGGATACGCACGATGGACGCCCTGACCGATATCACCTTTGCCCAGCAGGGCCTGGTCGACATGCCGATCCCATCGGTGCACACGGCGCTCGACTTTGTCGAGGCAGGCATCGCTTCCTATTGCTACTATTGCTGCTTTCCGCGGGCGGGCTATGTGCAGCGTCTGCTCGACACGCCTCTGCCCAAGATCGCCATGCACGGGCTGCTGTTCTATCGCTGGCCGTTCCAAGGCTTCTTGCACTGGGGCTACAACTATTGGTACCAATCGCAGACGCGCAACCTGATCGACCCCTTCTGCGAGCAGGATGGCCTGGCATCGGATGATGGTGGCTGGGCCTACGGCGACACTTTCCAAGTGTACCCCGGGCCAGATGGCCCGATCGACTCGCTGCGTTGGGAAGTGTTGGGCGAGAGCCTGCAGGATTATCGCCTGCTCCAGACCATGGGCATCGAGCGCGACGACCCGATGTTGGCTGAGTTAGTGGCGTTCGATCAGTTTCCCAAGGCGAGAGACTGGCGCCTGGCGCTGCGGCGCGAGCTGTTCAAGCGCGTCGATCGCGACTGATGGCACCCAGACCTCTGCCGGTGTGGCCGGCTGACCCAGAGGCGGCCTGATGGCGGTTGAGCTGGCCATCGTGGGCGCTGGCGCAGCGGGCAGCCTGGCAGCCATCGAGGCTGCCAGGCGGGGCGCCCAGGTCACCTTGTACGACACCAACGCCCGCGTCGGCCGCAAGTTGCTCATCACGGGCAATGGGCGCTGCAATCTGAGCAACCACCACGCTGTAGCAGACCGTTACGCTTGCGCCGATGCGCATGCCCTGACGCATTCGTTCGAGGTTTTCGGCGTCGAAGCGACCCTGGCGCTGTTTTCCGAGTTGGGCATTCCGACGTACGCCACTGCAGATGGCTGGTGCTATCCCCGCTCCGACTCGGCAGCAGCCGTAGCTGAGATTCTGACGGCTCGCCTCGATGAGCTGGGCGTGCAGGTACGTCTGCAGACCAAGATTGCTGATCTGAGGCAGCAGGGTCGAGGCTGGGCGTTGGCATTGGGTGGGCCCGAAAAGTGGGTCGCTGCCGATCGCGTCATCGTGGCGTGTGGAGGCGCGGCCTATCCTGCGTTGGGGTCTAGAGGCGAGCTCTGGCCTGTGCTCGCGAGGCTGGGCCACACAATGGTGCCGGCCAGGCCAGCGTTAGCCCCGCTCCTGGCTGATATGCACGCCCTTCAGGGGCTCCAGGGCGTGCGGCTCGACGCAGCCGTTACGCTGCTCCATCGATCTGTTGCGCTCGCTTCGACCCGCGGCAACATCTTGTTCACGCAATCTGGCCTAAGCGGGCCAGCCGTCATGGACCTTGCCTATCTGGTGCATCGCTACCCCGTCGAGGCATTGATGCTGCGGCTCGACTTTTTGGATGGTCAACGCCCAACGCTGTATGCCCTGGCCGAAGCGCATCCGTCTGCCCCCCTGCAGCTGGCGCTTGCCGGGCTGGTGCCGCTCAAGCTAGCCCATGCCTTGCCCGAGCTCACCGGCCTCGCGCCAGAGGCGCCTGCTGGCGCCCTGCTTACATCGGGTCTGGCAGAACGGATCGGGCGGCTGCAGGTGCGTGTCACAGGGACGCGCGGCCTCAAAGAGGCTCAGCTCTCGAGTGGGGGCGTGCCTCTCGATGAGCTAGAGCCTGTCACCATGGCCTCACGACGTGCACCTGGCCTCTACGTCTGCGGTGAGGCGGTGGACGTGGTTGGACCATGTGGTGGCTATAACCTGCAGTGGGCCTGGACGTCGGGCGTGCTCGCCGGGCGTGCTGCTGCCGCCAAGTAGACGCCAGGGCCACTCTGGGGTATTCTCTGGCTGACTAGCAAAGCATGGGGGAGGTTTGATGGATACGATTCAAGCGATCATGTCGCGGCGCAGCATCCGCCGCTTTAGGCCCGAGCCCATTCCAGACGCCGATCTACGCACCATCCTGGAGGCTGGCCGACAGGCCCCATCGGCCGCTAACCGCCAGCCCTGGCACTTTGTCGCGGTGAGTGATCCCGAGGCCAAACGGCGGCTCGCGCAGGCGTGCAACGGGCAGATGTGGCTGGCCGATGCCGCCTTTATCCTGGTGGCCTGCGGGTTGCCTCAGGTCAGCGCCAAGTGGTATCAGGTGGATGTGGCAATTGCCATGGAGAACATGGTGCTGGCTGCGCACACGCTGGGCTATGGCACCTGCTGGATCGGCGCGTTCGATGCGGACGCAGTGCGCCAGGTGTGCGGTATCCCCGAAGACGTGCAGGTGGTTGCCTGCTCGCCGCTGGGGATCTCTGACAGCAACCCGCCTGCCAGAGCACGCAAAGACTGGGGACAGGTCTTCTCTCGCGACACCTTTGGCCAGGCCCTCTGAAGCCTCGCATCTCTGCTCTGCGTCGTCTTGGGGAACCTGGGGCCTGCCGGCATCGTCTTGATGGGTGAGATGGCTTGGCATTTCGGTGCAGACGTGAGTAGAGGTTAGCGATGGACATGCGCAAGTTGGTCTGGATATCGGGCGGAGCTGGCGCCGCTATGATTCTTGTCGCGGCGGCTCTGATGGGCCCCGCCAGAGACCTGATCGAGCGACCCATTCGGACGACGGATACACCAACGGTGGTGATCACCAGCACCCCGGCGCCTTTCCCCGCAGAGCAGGTCGCCACCCCCACCACAGGGCCTGCCTCGCTCCACTGGGAACGTAACGGTGGGCGGCAGGCGCTCTGCGATCGATTGACTGTCGATCAGCAGGGGCAGGCGCGATTTGGCACCTGTGATGGTGGGATGCAGGTAGCCGAGCTGACAGCCGATGAGTTGCGTCGTTACCAGGCCTATATCGCTCGCCACTCTGATTTTACCTATGAAGTTGCCGAATCCGCCGATGCCAACCAGCGGTTGATGCTGCACCTTGCGGGCGAGGGTGATCGTGCACCAACCTCAATCGAGCAAGAGGCGATCATGTTTTGGGCGCAGACGGTCTTTGACCGCCTGCAGGCTGAAGACCGTCGCGCTACGGCGGTAGCCGCGGCACGTTCACAGCTCGCCAATACGCTGGGTCTCGACGCCGAGGAAATCACCGTGCTGGGCGTGGAGAATGCCATCTGGCCAGACGGCTGCCTGGGTATTCCGCTGCAGGGTCAATCTTGCTCGCCAGGCCAGGTCTCCGGCTTGAGCATCACCCTGGGCGTGGGCGACGATTTGTACGAGTACCGCGCTGATGGGCATGGCTTGGTGCTGGCGGTGACGGGTGCGAGCAACCCCACGAGCGCCGTCTCTCCCACTACTGCGGGGCCCACTGCCACACCCTACGTGTGGCCGACGGCGCTGCCTACGCCCACCCGGACACCTGTGTCAACGCCAGCGCCCACCCGCGCTCCTGCACCCAGCGGCTACTGGCGAGCTGAATACTATGCCAACCATGAGCTCGCGGGCTACCCCTTGTTGGTGCGCCATGAAGACTGGATCGACTATGACTGGGGCTATGGCAGCCCTGCTGTCGGCCTGCCCACCGATCACTTTTCAGTGCGATGGTCGCGTCGCGTCAACTTTAGCGCGGGCGACTATAACTGGAAGGTGCGCGCTGATGACGGCGTGCGGCTCTACATCGATGGTGTGCTCATCCTGGACCGCTGGTACGGGGGCTACACTGAAGACATCGTCAAGCGCTACATGGGCGCGGGCGAGCATGAGATCATCGTCGAGTTCTTTGAACTCGAGGGCATCGCACGGGCCCGTATGACGTGGGAAAAGCTGTACCCGCCCAAGACGCCGATTCCTAGTCCTACGCCGACGGTTCACATCACCGAGTGGCGCGGCGAGTACTTTGCCAATAACGAACTCAAGGGCACGCCCAGGCTGGTGCGTAACGATGCCCGCATCGATTTTGACTGGGGCCTTGGCAAGCCGCACAGCAGTCTGCCCAGTGACAATTTCTCGGTGCGCTGGACGCGCAAATACGACTTGCCCGAGGGGCCCTATCGCTTTGACGTCCGTGCCGACGATGGTGCGCGGCTCTATATCGATGGGCTGCTGGTGCTCGACGAGTGGCGCACACAGAGCGCCAGAGACTTTGTGGGGCACGCCTGGCTGCCGGCGGGTGAACACACCATCGTGCTCGAGTATGTCGAATACACCCTCAATGCCACCGTGTCGCTGCAAGGGGCCATTGTTCCCGCCTTCGATGGATGGCAGGGAGCCTACTACCCTAACCGTGATCTGTTGGGCGCTCCGCGCCTGGTTCGCGATGATGAGGCCATCGATTTCGCCTGGGGCACTGACCAACCGGCGCCCAACATGCCGGCAGACAACTGGTCGGCCCGCTGGATCAAAGACATCTACACCGAGGCGGGCACACATCGCTTTACGGTGACCACTGATGATGGTGTACGGGTCTATGTCGATGGCGTGCGCATCATCGATCATTGGGTCGTCTCTGCGGCCAGTGAGCAAAGCGGCAACATCGTGCTGGCCGCCGGTACGCACCGTGTCACCGTCGAGTACTTTGATGCAGGTGGCAACGCCCAAATCTCGCTGGACTGGGCCAGGGTGTCAGGCGCCGACGCTACACCGACCTATACACGTACTGCTACAGCCACCGCAACGCAGACTCCGACCTCAACGGTGACGCCGACGTTGACG
>JAAYDS010000002.1 GCA_012729155.1 Chloroflexota bacterium
CGCCTGTTCAGATAGGACAAGTGCATCTCTACAGGGCAGGCTGATGATCTACAAAGATGACCAGCCTGCCCAGATGAGCATGCAGCCTAGATGCCGTGGCGTTCACGGGCTCGTGAGCGTAGCGTAGCTCCCAGACCAACCCATACCCATGCAGAGCCTACCCGTATCAACGGGCCAGAGGCCACGACCCCAACGACAGTGACAAGGACGATCAGCCCCAACCAGCAGAGGCGCGGCAAGGGCTTCCAGGCGAGCACAATGGTACAGATGCCGGCGCCCGCAGCCACAACGGCCAGAACAAGCCGCATGTAGCCCGAATGCACCAAAGCCTCGTTCAGCCACAGCAGAGCGCCACTGCCGATGAGCAGCCACCCTGCGGTGCGCAAGCCCTGCGGGGGCTGCATACCTGGCTCTGTCGGTGTCGATGAAACCATGCCTGCTCCCATCTAGCTACCCGCTGCGGGCCGCTCGACCCCGAACAGCCCATAGGGGTCGTCACGCAGTGCCTGCTCGTAGAGGGCCACCACCTGGCCTGCCGCCAGCAGCAATGTCTCAGCGGCCCCCACACGGCCACGGGTTACCATGCCGCGCTGCTCAGCCGCAGCGAGCACCTTGCTCCAGCCGGGCTCAGGGGGCTCACCGCCAAAGACAAGCATATCCGGCGGATAGAGCGCTTGCACCTCGCTCGGCAACTCATAGTAGGCCGCTACCTCGGGCGGTATGCCCACATGCTCGGCGTAGTGCATGCCTGTGAAGCGGTAGATGCCAACGCCCAGCAAGAGCGCCTTACCACCGTTGCTAAGGAGATAGGTCAGGCCATCTCGATGTCGCTGGGCGTCATACCCCCAGGCCGCCACGCGATGCAGCCCAACGCCTCGCACGGTGTTGGGCCGTCGCGCAAAGGCATCGGCGATAGCGCCCATGCCTGTAGGCCCGGTCCAGTCATCGGGCAGGCGCCGTACCTTGGCCTGCACACCGCGGGCACGGTCGCTCTCACTGACAGACAGCGTCCTAGAGATGGGAAAGGCTGGCATCACCAGGACGCCCTGTGGCCCTACGGCGGCCATCAAGGCATCGACCACGGTATCGGCGCCACCTGCCACCCAGCCCAGCGAACTGAGCGAGCTGTGCACCTCAAGCACGTCGCCAGGATGGATGGGCAGTACACGCAAGTCGTGCAGAATCTGATCGAACGTCAGGCCCTCAATCGGCAAAAGTGCGCCGGGCACGGGGTCATCCCTCACAACGCGTCGGGCGTGCCCAAGCGTGGCCATAGTGTGAGACTCTGAACCCGATTGCCCGATAAAAGGGCTGGTCAGAGCCCACCCACACTGACCTGGCGCCCCGTGCCGCCACGCGGCGAATGGCCTCATAGATCACGGCGCGGCCGAGGCCCTGTCGTCTGAAATCAGGGTGAGTGGCCACCGGCTCGAGAAAGCCAGCGTGGTTGCACTGGTCGTGCCAGAGCAATGCCATCGAGACATAGCGGCCGTCGGGCGCGATGACGTGCAGGTCGAGCGATGGGTCATAGTCTGGGGCGTGCAGCAGGTCGCGATAGTGCACCGGTGTGCTCCAATCGGGCGGGTTGGCGTGCCCAAAGCCTCTCCCGATGCATTCAGCACGCTTGGCTGCATCACCGTCCTCGGCCATGCTGGCCACAGCAAAGCCTGCTGGCAGCTGTACGTTGATCGGCCCACTGATGGCATAGCGCGCCACAGGATCGTTGTCCTCTGGCAGACAGCGATAACGCCG
The DNA here is from genome assembly GCA_012729155.1 of Chloroflexota bacterium. GTDB lineage: Bacteria > Chloroflexota > Anaerolineae > UBA1429 > UBA1429 > JAAYDS01. The sequence continues at coordinate 1,753 of JAAYDS010000002.1, forward strand.
CGCCACCAGCGCAGCCACCAGTTCTGCGTCATGGTCTGCCGCCCAAACCCGTAACGAGCCGCTCTCATCAGCCAGATGCGCCTCGGCCCACGTCAGCGCCTCTGGCAGCACGGCACTATAGCCGGGCTGGTGCGCAATCCAGCACTCTCCCAGAACGGTCGACTCGGTCTGCACCAGCGCTACGATGCGCCCATCATCCTCCCAGACGGCGAGATGCGCCTCCCACCAGGCTATAGCGGCCAGGCTCTCTGCGGCCGTGGGCCTGAGGTTACGAGGCCAGTTGCACAGGTAGGGCACGCACGAATGGCGGCACCAGTTCCAGCGAGCGATGTCCCAGTTGACAGGGCGTTGATACGCAGACCAGCTCTCGACCAGCATATCGCGTACATCCACAAAGTCGTCAGGGCGATAGGCTCTGGCATTGACCATCACGATGGCTCCTTCAGGATACAACCGCTCAGAGGGGTTGACAGGTTGGGCAGTAGTAGACGCTACCGCCCAGATAAGCTTGTTTGACGATGCCCGTACCGCACGTTGGACAGGGTGTGCCAGCGGTCCTGTTACTCAGCACCGTGTGATAGCCGCCCGGCTGCCAAAAGAGGTCGCGCTCAGTATCGCGACCGCCCAGCATCGTCATCTGAGCCAACAGGCGCTTGACGGTGTCGAACAGCCGGTCGACCTCGGTCTGGCAAAGCGTCTCCATCTTGCGGCGCGGGTTGAGCTGAGCAGCCCATAGGATGTCCTGCAACACGCCATTGCCCAGCCCCGGGATGCGCTGCTCGGTGGCCAGAAAGGCCTTGACGGAGAGTGAGGGCGTCTGCTCTGTCCAGAGTGCATCGAAATAGGCACGGTCAAAGGCCTCGCTCAACGGTGACGGTTTGTCGCGACCGCCATCGATGTGGCCCATTCCGGTAAGCTCGCCCTGTGGCAGGCAGACGAACGCGCCCCACATCTGCGCCGTCGAGGAGATGGCGGTACCGTCTTCAAACTCGATCAGCAGTTGATGTTTCTTCACGCGCGGTTCTCCCGCGGTATAGTAGCGCACAGGTGCGCTGATGGCGACCTGCATATCACCGGCACGGAAACGGATCATCTCGCCGCTGGCTGCGCCGCCGGCAATCACCTTGCCAGCCAAACGCTGGTTGTACTCGGCGGGGTCTCCGTGATACCAGGCGAACTTGTGGGGCGAGGCGTTGGCCACGGCATATCGAATGCGTTTGCCCGAGAGAGTCTCGTCGATCTGTCGCGAGATGGTGAAGGCTTCAGGGATCTCGATCATCGCCGCATACGCTCCTGGTCCGCGCCCAGAGCGCGGGCCCAATGTGCCACAGTAGGCACCTTCCGAACGGCCATGATACAACACCGGCGCCGCTGACGCGCAAGTCGCTAGAGCCATTACCCTAGGCGTTGAGCTCGGCCCAAAGCGCCCAGGCGTCATCTGGCTGCGACACCACCGGCACGATGGCCAGGCCCTCGGGCGAGAGTTCGGTCGACAGCACACGCAAGTCCTCAGCGGTGCAGTCGCCCCAGATCAAGAGCGGCCGGGCCTGCAGAATCTCGCGATAGACCGGCAGCAGTTCTTGGGCCGTTGGGCCACCGCGGTCCAGGTGCAGCTCGATAGCAGTGAACGGCATCTCCAGCAGGGGCCGATAGGGCATGTACCGCGCCGGGTGCAGGTGAAAGATGCACTGCTCAAAAGCCGCGGCAATGGCGAGATCGTATGGTTCGATAAAGGAGCGGTACAGAGCCGGCGAGAGCAGCGAGGCGTTATCCTCTTGCAGCACAACGCAACGCCCGGGGACCCAGAGCCCGTAGAGCGAGCCGGTGCCGCCTTCGACAAGGGGCAGACAGTCGAGCTGTGCCTGGGCAAAGCGCACCCAGAAATCAGCGATCTGCTCGGCCAGGCGGTGCACACGTGCTGGTTCATCGAACATGGCAAAGATCAGACGCTCCATGCCCAGCAGAGCTCCCAGCGCATCGGCCACTCCGCGCATGAGGGTTGTGCCCAGGGCAAAGCGACCCGCAGACTGGGCCACCAGCGCACGCGTCAGCTGCACGCACAACGACACCCAGGGATTATCGTCGCCATAGGCCGGCACCTCTGGCCAAGCGTCATTGGCGGCTGCCGGCAGAGCGCGACACGACCCCGTAACGTGATCGGCCACCATCGGGCACCCGAGGGCTGCCTCAAGCCACGGCACGCCGGGGAATGCGCTGGCAGTAAAGGGCAGGTGCCCTGGGCAGCGCGCGTGCAGGGCATACAGCCGCTCATAGTCGGCCGTCCAGTCGATGGCTGCGATGTCAGCGACGGTCAAGCGGCCCTCTGGCAGCCCGCGTGCAGCGTGATACTGGTGCAGCGGAAAATACTCGCCCACGAAAAAGCCGATCACAGGCGTCTGGTTGCATCGCCCGTAATAGTCTCGCAGCAGTGCCGAGTTGAGTCTCATCCAGAGGCCCCTCAATTCTAGGCTAGCATCAAGCGCGCCACAGAGTAGAACGCCTGGCTGCCTCTTCGGTCAAGCGCAGTCCACGCTGATACGATAGCCTCTCTCTGCCGCGGCAGCCCATTAGGGGCGGGCGTTGGCGCCCTCATCATCGGGCGCCAGACCAGCAAAGGCCAGAGCGTTGGTCCACGTGAGGCGCTCGGCGGCGATGCCGCTGTAGCGTGGCCCGTGCGGCGCCGAGACTCCTGGCAGGTCGATCTCGCCAGGCAACACGGCCTCAGCCAGCGCCCCGACGGCACCCGCCAACTCGCGCAAGGCACCCTCTGCCAGCCAGTAGCGGGTCCCCCAGGCGCCCTGATAGGCCGCCACCCAGGGCGCGGCATCGAGATTGATGCGCTGCCGCCAGGCATTGGGCTTGATCGTGACGCCATCGCCGGTGGCGCGGTCCAGCAGATTGTACAACCGCACCAGGTCATAGGTCTTTTGCTCTGGATAGCTAGCATGAGAGCCAGCAGCCACGTATACGTTGGGGTGATCTCCCGACAGCATGACATCGGAGTGGCGCCAGGGCTTGGTGATGCGCGAGCTGTGCCCTTGATAACAGATGTAGGCCGGTGGTTCGACGGGACGCCCCCCCTCCAGCCGGAAAAAGAGCTGCACCCCTTCCCAATCGCCCTCATGATCGTTGAGCCCATCAAAGGCCGTGGCCCAGTCGTTGTAGGCGTACAAGAACCAGTACTGCAGATTGAGATAATCGCCCTGTCGCGCCATGCGATAGTAATAGGTATGTCCAGATCCGCGCCGCTGGCTGCCCTCGTAGCGCTCCAGGGCCTGATCGCGCGCCTCTTGCGGCAGGCGAAAGCGCGGCAGATCGACGGTAGCGCCGCGGCGACGCAGGCTGATGGCCGGAGACATGAACAGCTGATTCCACCAGAACAGGCGTGTCGCCAGGCGCGTGGTGCGCGAGAACCAGCGGTATAGACGCTGCGCGCGGCCTTCATCGTAGGCGGGCGCCGACGATCCGCGAGCCCAGGCCAGCACCAACTCGAGCACATCGCGACTCCAGGTTCTTGCCACGTCCATGCCGGTCAGCGGCGCTGCGTCCACCGTCCGCAGAAAGGTGTCGTCGGCGGCCAGCTGATCGAGATGATCGGGATGCACCCGCCCCGCCGCTGCCAGAGGCTGATCCTGTCCGCGACGATACAGAGCAGCGTAGGCCAACAGATCCTCTGCGGCCATGGGGTAGAATCGCTCACCCCTGGCAAAGTGCAGTATGGGGGCATACTTTTCGTGCAGCTCTACGGGCATGCGGCATCCTCCTGAGCGCCATTATGACGTTGGCCCGCCCGAGGGTCAAGCCGAACAGCATTGCGCCGTCAGGCTGATCCGATTGCCACCGAGTTGTAACCCCCACTATACTCGCGTCAGCATGCGATCAGGGCAAAGAGGTGAGTCGATGCCGCTCAACGCTTTGGATGCCAACACAAGAGCCGCACTCCTCGAGATGCAGCGAGAGGAGATCACAGGCCATCATATCTACCTGCAGCTTGCTCGCAGCGTCAAGGATGAGCACAACCGCAACGTGCTACGCCGCATAGCCGCAGAAGAGCGGCGCCACTATGAGTCGTTGCGAGCCTTGACAGGCGCTACCGTGGCGCCCCGTCGTTGGCGCGTGGTCCTGTACTATTGGCTGTCACGGATCGTCGGCCTGACCTTTGGTATCAAGCTGCTGGAGCGCGGCGAGGAACAGGCTCAGGCCAACTATGACGCTTACGTCGAGCGCATACCACTGCTCGGCGAGATTCTGGCCGAGGAGCAAGCTCATGAGGACGAGTTGTTGGCGATGCTCGATGAAGAGGCGCTGCAATACGCCGGATCGGTGGTGCTGGGGCTGAATGATGCTCTGGTAGAACTGACCGGCGCCCTGGCCGGCTACAGTCTGGCGTTTCAAAACACGCGGCTCATTGCGCTCACAGGGCTGATCACAGGCATCTCGGCATCGCTGTCGATGGCCGCCTCAGAGTACCTGTCGACTCGCGCCGAAGAAGGCGAGCAGCGCCCGCTACGGGCGGCGCTCTACACCGGCCTGGCCTATGTGTTTACCGTGGCGCTGTTGGTGGCGCCATTCCTGATCATCCACCACTACCTCGTCTGCCTGGCGCTGACGCTCATCATGGCGGTGCTGGTCATCGCCGTCTTTAACTACTACCTGTCTGTAGTGCGAGATGAAAACTTTCGCCGGCGGTTTGCAGAGATGGCGCTGATCTCGCTGGGCGTGGCAGCGCTCTCGTTCGCTATCGGCTATCTGGTCCGCGCGCTGTTTGGCATCGAGGTCTAGGAGAGAGCAGGCCTACGGTAATGACAGGGTCGCGATAGTGAGGGCGTCGTTGCCGCCCTGGTAGTGCACTCGCTCAATGGTCTCGCTATCATACATGCCCACCAGAACGTGCAGTTCACCTGTGTCGAGCGTCGTGGGCAAGGTGATGGGGTGCCGATCGAGCACCTGTTCACCGGCCCGCCACAGGTAGGTGGGGCGCGTGCCGAGCACTGGCAGGCCATCGTGCTGTGCCACCAGCTCTCCACGCGCATTGAGTACGTGCACGAATACGGTGTAGGATTCGCTCACGGGCTCGGCGGCGTGCCATAGCAGCGTGATCTCGAGCTGCTCACCTGCTTCCACCGCTCCAGTTGCCGTCACAGGACGGCCATTGTGCGTCATATGATGCGCGGTGAGCGCCAGGCCATTGCTCATGGGCGCATCCAGAGGGGCCATGGCGGCACTGGCGGTGCGTTCGGGGTGATAGACATGCATCTCTATGCGCTGAAGACGCGCGCTCTCTGCGCGCAGCGCATTGTACTCAAGCCAGTGGCTGGCCACGCCCTCGCTGTCCCACGACGAGCCAGGTTGCGGCACGAACCAGAGACGATCATATTGCTCGCCGAGCCCCTGTAGGCTGGCGATGATCTCTTCCTGGTCATCGCCAGCGCGCAGAGGCACCATCACGCGGGGCATGTCCAGAGCACGCAGGTAATAGTCCCAGCAGGGGTCCGGCGTGTTGGTCACAAAAACGTCGCCTGCTTTCGCCTGCGCGGCCACATGCGCGGCTGCTTCACGGTAGCCGCTGGTGCGCCCATAGTCGGGATCGGCCCGATAGCGATAGATGCTGACAAGGTTGAGCCCCAGCAGCGCAGTGAGCACCAGCACACCGAGCCAGCGTTGCGCAGGCCTGCTGTGGTCGAGCAAGCTCTCAGCGCCAGCCACCAGAATGAGCCACCAGGAGATGGCCGCCCCTAGAAGATAACGCGGCTCGTAGGTCGCCCGCAGAAACTGTAGCAGAAAGGCGACCAGCACCGTAGCGATCACCGTCGTGAGGGCCATCGCATGCACAGCACGATCTTGCCGTCGCAGTGCCCTCAGGCCGAGCGCGAACAGAGGCAGCGTCACTACACCGAGCCAACGCGTCCAGGTTCGCGGCCA
>JAAYDS010000105.1 GCA_012729155.1 Chloroflexota bacterium
GCGTCCATCTCTTACCAGGCCGAGCAGCTCACAGCGGCTACCACAGTCCAGCGTGCAGGTAAAGGGGATCCATTGCTCGCTCAAACGCATTCTCCCAGCGCAGGTTGTCTCGTCTAGATGCCGTCCCAACAGGCTGTGGCGAGGTCGATGCAACCGGCTAGGCCGAACTCGACCCCCTCGGCCTCGAGCAGGTCGCGCTGTATCCACTCGCCTGGCGTATCACCACGGGGGCTCACCGCCCCACGCCCATTCACCACCCGATGCCAGGGCACATCAGCGGGGCAAGCCCGCATGGCCCACCCCACGGTGCGGGCGGCACGCGGGGCGCCGAGCGCTCGCGCCACCTGCCCGTAAGTAACCACCTTGCCAGCGGGCACCCGCCGTACCAGGGCGTACACCTGCTCATAGAACGTACGATTCACCGTTCGGCCACCAGCAGAAGTGCGGGCTGAACATCAAGATCGAGCCCCGACCTCAAGCCCGCCACAAAGCGATAGTGCGCGGCGATGCCGACCATGGCCGCATTGTCGGTGCAGTAGCGGATGGGCGGAAAGCGCACAGGCACTGGCGCTAGCTCAGCAAGCCGGACTCGCAGGGCCTTATTGGCCGCCACACCGCCTGCCAGCACAATCTGAGTCGCGCCATACTCGGCCGCGGCTGCCACTGTCTTTTCAGCCAGTATCTCTACTGCCGCATACTGAAACGACGCTGCCAGGTCGGCCACAGGCATGTCTACCTGCCCTGGTGCGATGGATGCATCGGCCAACCGCACGCCACGGTTCGTCACGTCTGTTCCCTGGCTGCGCTGTACTTCCTGCACCTGACGCAGCACAGCGGTCTTGAGCCCCGAAAAGGAGAAATCATAGGGCGCCACTCGCAGGCTAGAAGGCAAGTCGTACGCCTGTGGATTGCCCTTAGCCGCGGCACGTTCGATAAGCGGCCCACCGGGATAGCCCAGCCCCAGCAAGCGAGCAACCTTGTCAAAGGCCTCGCCAGCAGCATCATCGACGGTGCCCCCGAGCCAACGATACTCATGGTGCCCCGTGACGTGCACCAGCTCCGTGTGGCCGCCAGAGACGATCAGGCACACCAGCGGAAAGGCCGGCGCAACCGGTGCCACCTCACCATCGGGATCGCTACGGATCCAGTTGGCATAGATATGGGCCTCGATGTGGTTGACGCCCACCAGCGGCAGGCCTGCGCCGTAGGCCAGCGCCTTGGCGGCGTTGAGCCCCACCAGCAGAGAACCAGCCAGGCCAGGCCCGTGCACCACCGCAACCGCGTCGATGTCGGCAAGCGCCATCTCGGCGCGTCGCAGAGATTCGCGTATCACCGGCGTGATGGCGATGACATGTTGGCGAGAGGCCATCTCTGGAAAGACGCCGCCATATTCGCGATGCAGCTCGATCTGAGAGGCCACGACGCTAGAGACCACATCGCGCCCATCACGAACGACGGCCGCACTGGTCTCGTCACAGGATGTCTCGATGGCCAGAATGTGGGTCATGGTCAGTTGCCCAACGGCGGCAACGACACGAGGACGAATTGCCGTTCACTAAAGATGAACATGCGGGCGGTGGTCTCATCCACAAACACGCTGCCCAGCGCCTCCATGTAGGGTTCGCTCGTGTTGGCCTTGAACGACCGCAGGTAGTTGCCAGCTTTGTCGAACTGCACGATGCGCTGGTTGCCCCAGTCGGTCACATAGAGATAGCCCTCAGCCTCGGGCTCCTGGGGGCCTGAGACAAAGATCGAGCTGGGGTTGCGCATGGGTGAGGGCAGGCCTGTCATTGGGAAGGCGACCTCTTCGCCCTCAAAGAACTTGTGGATGGTGCCGTCGGCAAACAGCACATAGACGTTGCCATCGATGGCCATATCCACGGCCCCAAGCATATCCACCGTCACCGTCGAGCTCAGGTATGGGAACGGCGGCGTGGTATAGGCATTGTTGGTGGGCAGGTACTTCAGAATGCGTTCGCCCATCGGGTCGAGCACATACAGGTTGCCCATGTACGCGCCGATGGCAACCGGCTTGACCCAGCGATCGCTATCGCCGACAGGTATAGGCTGAAAGGTTTCGTTGCGCCAGGCCCACAGCGTGCCGGTGCGATCGAGCACCACGAGATCGCCCGCCGTGCGGCTGCCCGTGGGGGCCAGGTAGGCCATGTCGATGAGTTCGCCCACCGGCGTCGCGCCGATGGTCTGCCCCTCGCGTAGCGGCACCTGAATCTCGGCGCGCGAACTCACGGCATCGCCAACGTCGCTGAGGGTGTAGCCGTGCACCTGTCCGGCGCCCTTGTTGAGCACAAAAGCGCTCTTGTCAGAGATGACGATACGGCTCGGCTGATTGACCACCGTGCCCCCCGTGGTGAAAGAGTCCAACCGCTTAAAGTGGAACAACCGCTCGACCTTTTCCACTTCATCCAGCTTGAGGGTCGTGCGCATGCGCAGGTCAACCAACAGCGTGTCACCGGGTAGAATCGCCAGCCCCGCCTCTGTGAGCTCGAGCGTACGGTACAGCCCGTCGGCGCGCAGCTCGGGGCTGCTGGCATTGATGGCCTGGTCGTACTCTGATAGCGCTGTCTGGTGAATGGAGCCACGTCGCCCGTCTAGCTCACGGTTGTACTGCACGCGCACCATGATCACAGTAAACAGCACCAATAGCGGCAGCAACAGCGCAACAACGACCAACGACTGGCTGGCTGGCGAGATCGACGGCGCAGCTTCGGTCCGTCGCTCTGGCCGCTCGGGCAGCCGGTCTGGTAGCACCTTCAGCAGCACATCCTCTGCATCGTTGCGGGCACGGCGCACGCCGCGCCGCAGGGCCCGACCAGCGGTACGGGTGGCCTGCTCGGCACGCGCATTGAGGTCGATGTGGTCGTGCGGCAGCTCTGCCGCCGGCTCGAACGTCGGTTCAGCGTCCGAAGAACGGCCCTCGTCATCCCATTCGTCATCGGTCGTTTCATCTGTGGGGGGCAGGTTCCATGCGTCCGAGAGTGGCGTCGCTGGCCGTGGCGTCACGGGCGGGCGTGGTAGCGGAGCCTCTTCAGCTATTGTCTCGGCGGGCTCTTCCAAAGGGCTCTCGTCGATATCGGCCTCGCTGGCCTGGTCCACAGGCAGCCCTTCGCCTGTCAGTGTCTCGGCCTCGAATGCCTCGTCGTCATCGAACGCTTCGTCTTCGAGCTCTCGGGGCGCCGCATCTTCTGGTGCGATGCTTGTGTTTGCCACCGCCGCGGCTGTCATGGGTGCGCTCAGCTGTACGACCGGCGCCACCACCATGCCCAGGTCTCTGCCCTGCGCCGCCGCCAACAGCTCGGCACGTAGCGCCTCATCATCCTCATCGAGCAAACGACGCAGCGCCGTCGGCTGCAACCTGCGTCGCAAATCCTGGGTGATAAGCACCACCCTCGCCCCAGGCGCCACACGTTGCTGCGCCAGCTCTGGCTCGATGTCGATACGCAAACCGAGCGGGGGCTCTTGGCTGATGTCGAGCAGAGCCTCGCCCAGTTCGTGCCATAGCGAGTGCTCGGGAAACTGCACCAGCTCATCGCCTTCCAGAACCCAGGCACATGCCGGCCCCAGCCTTCCCATGTAGATGGTCTGCCCCTGGACCAGCACACAAGCCATGCCCATCAAGAGGCGAGCATCGGCGTCGGCGCGCACGTTATGATCAAAGAGCGCCTCGTTGGCCGCCAATAGACCTGCACGTAGCGCCACTGCAGGGGCGCCATCATCGGCAGCGTAGGCCTCGCGAAACGCCTTCGTGACGCGCTGACAGAGGTCAGCCACCAACGGACGAGCGTCAGCGCTCTGCAGCAGATAGCAGAGCTGTCCAGCCGCGCCATCATCAGGCCCGGCAAATACGCCGGCATCTGCTGGCGAGATGACCCAGGCGCCACGGCGATAGATCAGCAACCTGGCTGCGTTGCTCACCATGGGTTCATCTGCCTGAATAGGGGCCATGTCTCACTCCTCTGCTTCCTGTGCTGCCTTACGGCGGTCACTCCCACTCGATAGTGGCCGGTGGCTTGCTCGAGATGTCGTACACGACGCGGTTGACACCTGCCACCTGGTTGACGATGCGATTCGAGATGCGCGCCAGCACTTCGTAGGGGATGCGCGCCCAGTCGGCTGTCATGCCGTCCTCGCTGGTGATGGCGCGCACTGCCACAGTGTTGGCGTAGGTGCGGCTATCGCCCATCACGCCCACGCTCTTGAGCGGCGTGAGAACGGCAAAGTACTGCCAGATGTCGCGCCCCAGCCCTGCCGCCTCGATCTCGTGCCGAACAATCGCATCGGCCTGCTGCAGCGTTGCCACTCGCTCTGCGGTCACCTCGCCGATGATCCGCACGGCCAACCCTGGTCCCGGAAACGGCGGTCGGTAAACCAGCGCCTCTGGCAGTCCGAGAGCGAGACCCACCTGGCGCACCTCGTCCTTGAACAGGTAGCGCAACGGCTCGATCAGCTCCATGCGCATGTCGGCGGGCAGGCCGCCCACGTTGTGGTGGGTCTTGATCTTGACTGCCGAGTTGTGGGCAGTGGCGCTCTCGATCACGTCTGGGTAGAGCGTGCCCTGTGCCAGAAAATCGACCTGCCCCAGCTCTCGAGCCCGCTCTTCGAACACGGCGATGAACTCGTTCCCGATGATAATGCGCTTCTGCTCAGGGTCGCGGATGCCCTTGAGCCGCGCAAGAAAGCGCTCAGAGGCATCGACATAGATCACGTTGGCATCAAGGTAGCGCTGTAGACTCTGGCGCGTCGTCTCGGCCTCTCCCAGACGCAACACGCCGTTGTTTACGAACACCACCGTAAGCTGTTCGCCGATGGCACGTGCGATCAACGTGGCCACCACCATCGAATCGACACCGCCCGACACCGCGCAGATGACCTTGCCACGCCCAACGCGCTCGCGAATGGCCCTAACATTCTCTTCGACAAAAGAGCCTGGTGTCCAGTCGCCGCGGCAGCCGCACACGCCAAAGCAAAAGGCCCGCAAGATGTCTTTGCCCCAGGGCGTGTGCACCACCTCAGGGTGAAACTGCAGGCCATACAGCCGCCGCGCCTCGTCGGCCATAGCCGCAATGGGCGAGTTCTCGCTAGACGCAATGGGCTCAAAGCCCGACGGGCAGGCATCCAGGCGATCGCCATGGCTCATCCATACCTGGAGTGAGCGCTCTAGCCCCGCAAACAGTGGTGAGCCCGGCGACAGCACGGTGATCTCGGTCAGGCCATATTCGCGTGCTTGCGCTGGCGCCACCACGCCCCCCAGCTGGTGCGCCAGGAGTTGCATGCCATAGCAGATGCCCAGGATGGGCACACCCAAGCCCAGCACGTGCTGCTTGAGATGCGGCGCCCCGGTGTCATAGACGCTATTGGGCCCGCCCGATAGTATGATGCCCCGCGGCGCCATCTGTGCCAGCTCATCGGCGCTCACATTCCACGGCACGAGCTCGGCGTAGACGTTGCACTCGCGCACGCGGCGGACAATGAGTTGGGCATACTGTGAGCCATAGTCGAGCACGGCGATGGTCTCGTGTTGGCGCCCTGCAAAAGTCATTGAGCTTGCACCTGGTCAGAGATTGCACACCCTATCGCTCGCGATTATAGTGTCGGCGTCACCATCCGACAAGTGCTATGAGACACTACCATGGCCCGCCGCTAGCAGCGTGTCGGCAGGCAGCGCGGCCGCCGGCACTGTCCCGTCCTCAAGGAGGCACCTGCTATGACCATCACCCGGCGCGAGCGACTGCTCACCGCTCTGGCGCACCAGCAGCCCGACGTCACCCCCTGGCAGATCGACCTGACCAGTGAAGCTCGCGAGGCCACCGCCGCGTTCCTCGGCCATCCTGATTTTGAGCTCGAGATCGGCAATCACCTCGCCCATGTGGGCGATGGCTGGTTCGAGGACCTGGGCAACCACCGCTGGCGAGACAACTTTGGTGTGGTGTGGAACCGCAGCATCGACCGCGATATCGGCAACGTCGAGACGCTGCTGCTGCCGGAGCCAGACCTGGCGAACTACCGCTTTCCTGAGCCGGACCTGGCGCGGAATGGCCGCCGCCTTGAACAGATGCTGGCCGAGAGTGAGGGCATATTCACGGCCGGTGGCATCGGCTTTTCCATGTTCGAACGTGCCTGGACGTTGCGCGGCATGGAGAACCTGCTTATGGACATGGTGCTTGCACCGGCATTCGTCGACGAGTTGCTCGATCGCATCCTCGAGTACAACCTGCGAGCGCTCGACCATATGCTGCAGTTTCCTGTGGACTGTATTCGCTTTGGCGACGACTGGGGACAGCAGCATGGTCTGATAATGGGCCCCCGTCTATGGCGCCGGTTCATCAAGCCGAGGGTCGCGCAGATGTACGCGCGGGTCAAGGCGGCTGGTAGGTTCGTTATGCAGCACTCGTGCGGCGACATCACTGAGCTACTCCCCGATCTGATTGACATGGGCCTGGATGTGTTCAACACTTTCCAGCCCGAAGTGATGGATGTCGACTGGGTCAAGCGCGAGTATGGACAGCATCTGTCTTTTTACGGAGGCATCAGCACGCAACAGGTGTTGCCCCGCATCGCGCCGCAAGACGTACGTGCCCATGTCCTAGACATGATCGCACGCGTGGGCACAGATGGCGGCTATCTGGTGGGGCCGACCCACGCCATCCCGCGTGATGTGCCCCCTGAGACCATCGTCGCCCTGATCGATGCGGTGCAGACGCAGCATGGCTGAGCGTTCCCAGTGGTCTGACCAAATGATCGTCATCGGTATCGACCTGGGTACGCAAGGCGCACGTGCCCTGGCCGTAGACCTGTCAGGCCAGGTGCTGGCCAGTGGTGCGCAATCCTTTGGACGTTCAGCGCTCGCGGCTGTAGCGCCCGGCTGGTTCGAACAATCACCGTGCA
>JAAYDS010000106.1 GCA_012729155.1 Chloroflexota bacterium
ACGGTCCCGTCGAGCGACAGCTCTCCGATGAACATCCAGCTGTCCTCGCACGGGCGAATCTGATTTGAGGCCGACAGAATCCCCACGGCGATGGGCAGGTCGTACGAGGGGCCCTCTTTGTGTAGATCGGCGGGTGCCAGGTTGATGGTGACACGCTTGGTGCCCGGATAAGTCAACTGTGAGTTGGTAATGGCAGCGCGCACCCGCTGCCGTGACTCTTGGATGGCGGCGTCAGGCAGTCCCACGATGTCGATCACACCGGCCATGCCCGTGTGAACGTCAGTCTCTACGTCCACCGGCACACCCTCGAGCCCAACGACCGCACAGCTCTTGATTTTGGCTAGCATGCCCAGAAACCTCACCAGAGTGTGCGGCAGTCTAGCACAGGGCGACGGCCCGATCAAGGGCCGAGCATCAGAACGCCGTGACGTTTTACGGAACGCTGGCGCGCTGGCCCACCATCACGAGGGGCAACAGGTGCTGGCCCCTGATGGGCCAGAAAGCGTTGTTTGAGACTGGCGACCATAGCTCGCCGGGGCGGTGCACGCTCTCGGCCCGCAAGGCCAGGTGCACCGTGCCCCCTGTATAGGGAAGGTCTACAAGGGTGAGCGACGATGTGTCAGGGGGCAGCCCCTGGGCCACCACGGCTGCGCTCGCCCATGTGTCAGCGGTGATCAGCGCTGTTGAGCGGCGAATCTCGATATCCGAGGCGTTCCTGGGTGGTGTCCAGGCGAGGTCGAGCGTAATGCGATCGTCGCCCGTGGGAGACACCTGAAGGATGCGTAGATCGTGCACCTTGCCCGGGGCCACCATGGCAACGGCCGTTGCCAGATCGATGCGCCCCCAGCCATAGTCCTGGTCCCAGGCGGATGGACCGAGGTCAACTGCAGTGTCTCTCATGATGTCCTCAACCTCTTCGGGAGACAGGCTGGGGTTGGCGCTCAACAGCAGCGCACTGAGCCCCGAGACCAGGGCGGCCGACATCGATGTACCCTGCCAGTAGTCATAGTCATAGTCCATGCCATAGCCCATGTCCGGCGGCAAGTTGGCCGTCACCGAGTAGGTGGGCATGGTGCTGTAGATGCCTCCCGCGTCTGGTCGACTTGACGCCCACTGTCCCCCCGGCGCGGCCAGGTCAACATGGTATCCATAGTTCGAGTAGAGGGCATAGACGTCGTCTCTGGTTGTAGCTGACACGGCGATGACGTGCTCACAGGCGGCTGGATAGTAGGGCGTACCGGTGGCATCGTTGCCCATGGCAGCCACCACCACCACGCCGGCGGCATATGCGCGGTCAATGGCGGGCTGCAACAGGGTGCCACCCTGTGGCCCCCCAAGGCTGAGATTGATGACATCCGCCCCCTGTGCTATGGCATAGTCGATGGCCTGCACGATGTCGGCCACATAGCCGATGCCGGCGGCATTGAGAGCCCGGATGATCAGCAGCCGCGCCTGCCAATCGACACCGGCGATGCCGGCACCGTTGTCGGTGACGGCGCCGATCAGGCCGGCAACGTGCGTTCCATGGCCAAACCGATCTCTGGGATCGTCGTCCATTTCGACATAGTCTCGGCCTGCCACCAGGCGTGCAGCCAGATCGGGGTGCGTCAAGTCCGCGCCCGAGTCGATCACCGCGATGGTGACTGCCTCGCTGCCAGTGATCAGCTCCCACGCCGCATGTGCCCGTATGATCGAGTGATGCCACTGGCGGGCGATGAGCGGGTCATCAGGGCTGCCCAGCGCCCAGACGCGATAGTTGGGCTCGGCCGCAACGACGCCGGGCAGGGCGCTGAGTTCGCTGGCCATCACGAGTTCTTGGCCAGCGGCGACGGCGACCAGCTGCAGGTCAGGGGCAACCTCGCCGAGCGGTGAGGCCCCCATGGCGGCCAACGCTTGCGAACGCGGCAGCGACGCCATATCTGGCTCATAGAGCACCAGCACCTCGCCAGGGCGAAAAGCTGGTGAGGTGTCGCGCTCGGCCTGCCACTCTGGCGGGAGGGTCAATGGCCTGCGTGCATTGGGCGCTTGCCCCTGGGCGCAGGGCACCAGGGCGATGCTGAGAACAAGCAGAATCAGCGCGTACCTGAGTTGCCGAGAGAGGTTGGGGGCTGGCATGTCACGGTCTCACTTTCACCCGAGTCACACTACTCGAACGTGCATCAATGCAACGTGGTTCCTTTGCGTTAGCTCACAGGCCCAGCGGCGTGGCGCTCCAACCGCGCACAAAGCGCATATACAGCAAGGCTGCCGTCGCCAGCACGATGGCGACAGTACACCAAACGTCGACGCGCCGCAGATAGAGGCGCTGCAGCGAAGTGCGATGCAACGAGGCGCCGAAAGCGCGTGTCTCCAGAGCATGAGCGAGGCTAGTGGCCGTCCGCAGGGCTGAGATGAGCATGGCGATAGTGATAGGCACATACGCCTTGGCTCTAGCGATGGGCCCGCTGTGCGAAAGGTCGAGTCCGCGGGCCTGCTGCGCCTCCGAGGTTGTACGAAACAGCTCGGCCATGGTGGGTACATAGCGCAGGGCCATGGCAAGTGTGAGCCCCCAGGCATAGGGCAGGCCCAGCCATTGCAGACTCAGCACCAGGTGCGTCTCTGCCGTGGTGAACAGCCAGAAGAACAGCATAAAGGCCACGGCGGCCAGCCGCAGTGCTACCACGGCGCCACGGGCCAAACCATCCCAGGTGAGGCGCAAGCGCCACCATGCCAACCACGCCGCCCCCTCGCCCGGGTAGAATGCGACCCACAGCACAAACACCAACGCCATGGTGACCCATAGCACCCGCCATACGTCGCCCAGGCGAAGCCGGGTGATGCCTGCCGAGAGCAGCAGGGCCTGCTCTGCCATAACGAGGGCCGCCATGGTCCAGACACTGCCGACTGCAAAGATCAGGGCCAGACCGCAGGCCACCAGCAGCAGCTTGACGCGTGCATCCAGTCGGTGTAGCCACGAATCGCCCGGCACATAGAGGCTAGCCAGCATGGTGAGCCTCGCGCCAGAGCCTAGCAAAAGCGTCTGCAAATGCGTCCACTGTGAGCGTCTCTGGGGGCATGCCCAGGTCGCCGAGGCGCTGTGCCAGACGCATCACCTGCGGCGGCGAGAGATGGGCCTCTCGCAGCCGAGCGGTCTGCCCGAAAAAGGCGCCGGGGGGCGCGTCAGCCACGATCCGCCCCGCCTGCATCAGCAGCACGCGCTCGGCATACTCGGCCACGAGCTCCATGTCGTGAGAGATCAGGAGGATGGTATGCCCTTGCTGATGTAGTTCGCGAAAGTGATCGAGCAGCTCGTGGGCGCTACGCCAGTCCAGCTCCGCCGTCGGCTCGTCGAGCACAAAGAGGCTTGGGCGCATGGCGAACACCGCCGCTACGCTCACCAAGCGCCGCAGGCCGAACCCGAGCGTCGCCGGGGGCATATCGGCATAGGCGCGCAGCCCAAAGCCATCAAGCGCCTCGTCGACGCGGCGCTCCACCTCGTCGTGTGGCAGGCGCAGGTTGCGCGGGCCAAAGGCGAGTTCGTCGCGCACACGGGCGCTGAATATCTGGTGGTCGGGGTTCTGAAAGACATAGCCGACCTTGCGTGCCAGTTCTCCCACCGCTTGCGAGCGGGTATCCCTGCCAAAGACCTCGACAAAGCCCGAGACTGGCTTGAGCAGACCATTGAGATGCTTGGCCAGCGTACTCTTGCCCGACCCGTTCTGGCCCACCAGCGCGCAGAACTCGCCGGCGCGCAACTCAAAATCGACGCCCTCGAGCGCCGGTACGCCAGGATAGTGGTAGTGTACGCCTCTGAAGCGCGCAGCGAGCTCAGCCATGCGGGTGTTGCCACAGCCCGCGTAACGCCTTCTCGGCTTCGTCTAGCCGGTGAAAGGCCGGTACGACGATGCCTCGCTCTTTGAGGGCCGCTGCCACCAGGCTTACCTGCGGTGGTGCTACACCGGCCTGCGCCAGTAGCTCTGGCTGCATAAAGGCCGTTACCGGGGGTGCATCCAGGAGAATGCTGCCCTCGCTCATCACCACTACACGGTGCGCCGACTGCGCCACCTGCTCGGCCTCTTGCGTCGCCAGCACCACTGTCATCTCGCGCTCGGCACAGAGTCGTTCGATGGCTGCAAAGACCTCGGCTGTGCCCAGGGGATCGAGCCCTGAGGTTGGCTCGTCGAGAATGAGCATTTCGGGCTGCATGGCCAGCGCTGCGGCGATGGCGACGCGCTGCTTCTGCCCACCGGATAGCTGTGTGGGGCCACGCTTGCGCAGTGGCTGCAGATCGAGCATGTCGAGCGCCCAGTCGACGCGATCGGCGATCGCGTCGACCGATAGACCCAGGTTTTCGGGGCCAAAAGCGACCTCTTGCTCGACGCTGGGGCTGAATAGCTGGCTTTCGGGGTCTTGAAACACCAGGCCCACTTGACGGGCCAGACGGGCCACCGGTACAGCGCGCGCCTCATGGCCCAGCACGCGCTGCACGCCACGAACGGCGCCGCCAGTGGCTTGCGGTACCAGGCCGTTCATGGCCATGCACAGAGTAGACTTGCCAGCGCCAGTGTGCCCCATCAGCGCCACGAACTCGCCTACCTCAACCTCAAGCTCGATGCCACGCAGGGCATAGGGAGCTGCCTCATTGGGGCGCGCTGCGGGATAGCGATAGTAGAACTCGTGGAATTCGACTGCCAACACGGTGCAGGCTATTCCTCGCGCCAGCCGCCCGGATCGCGCAGCTGGGCGATGGCGGGGTAGGCACGTGCTACGGCATAATAGAGAGGCAGACCCACCAGCCCACCCACCACACCTTGGAGCAGGTTGAACGGCACGCCCACCAAAGCGGGTTTCCAGCCGGTAAAGACCAGCGCCTCGCCCGCATAGTAGGCGATGACCATGAACAAGGCTCCGACGGCCCACCCCAGCACGGCCGACCAGCGCCGACCCTGTCGTGCGAACACCCCGATCAAAAAGCCCTCGAGCCCATGCGCCAGCAAAGAGATGCCCGCCCATTGACCGTAGCCACCCATGAAATCAGCCAGCGCAGTACCCACGCCGCCGGCTACCAGGCCGACGATAGGCCCAAAAGCCACCCCAGCAAAGGTGATGGCCACGTCTGACAGGTTCAGATAGCCCTCCGTGCCTGGAATGGGGATCTTGGGGATGACAGTAAAGACAGTCGTCACGGCGATCATGATCGCCAGCAGCGCCATGCGCATGGTGGGGTTTTTCATCGCATTCCCTCTCTGTGTGGGCTCACTGTTCGTCGGTCTTGGCCTGTTCCCAGATGGCGTCCATCTCGGCCAGCGTCATGGTCTCGAGCCCGCGACCTTGCGCTGCAGCGTGCCCCTCAATGGCCGCAAACCGCCTGGCAAAGCGCGCGTTGGTCTCGCGCAACGCATCTTCGGGGTTGATGGCCTGCCAGCGCGCCAGGTTCACCAATGCAAAGAGAACATCACCTAACTCGCGGCTGCGGGCCGCGTCATCGGGGGCTTGTGCGTACTCGTCCAGTTCTTCGTCTAGCTTGGCGCGCACCTGGCTTGCATCGCTCCAATCGAAACCCACGCGAGCCACACGTTCCTGGATCTTGAGAGCTTGCGCCAGAGCTGGTAATGCCTGGTTGATGCCGTCGAGCATCGAGCGTCGCTCCTGCCCGTTGGCCACCCTCTCTTCGCGCTTGATCTGTTCCCAGCTCTGCAACACCTCATCGGGGCTCGAGGCCTGCGCCTCACCAAAGACGTGCGGGTGCCGCCGTACTAGTTTGGCAATGGCATACTGCATGCTGTCGATGAGGCGAAAGTCGCCGTGCTCAGTAGCGATCTGCGCGTGGAAAAGAATCTGCAGCAGCAGGTCACCCAGCTCCTCGCAAACCTCGCCAAGATCGCCACCGTCTATGGCCGCGAGCACCTCATAGGTCTCCTCCAGGAGATAGGTCCGCAGGCTTTCGTGCGTCTGTTCGCGATCCCACGGGCAGCCATCGGGCGCACGCAGGCGGGCCATGACCTCCTGATAGCTCGAAAGCGACCCTGGCGTGGGCAACGCTGGCACCAACAGCGAGGTGAGATGGTCCAGGTCGGGCTGGCGGTCCAGCTCGTACAGGGCAATGTCGCGCACTTGTTCATCGGGCAGACCAGCGTGCAGCACCAACCGTGCGGGGTGCTCATCAGGGTAGAGGTTCATCAGCGTGAGCTTGCAGTCTGACGCGAGCGGCTGATTGTAGACCTGCACGATCAGTGCGGGCACATCGGGGTCCAAGGGGGGGTGCAGGCGTCTGGCGAGCAGCGTTGCATCGCAGATCTGCAGCCCGTCAAAGCTGTCGATTCGGAGCGCGGCCAACGTCGGCTCGATACAACTGACCCCGTGTACAATCCGCACCGGCAGGCCGCGAGACGGCCCCTGGGTTAGCAAGGCCTGTACGGTGGCCTCGCCCACCAGAGGATCGCCAGGCACGGCATAGACCACGCCCTGTGCACGTTGGCCGAGGTCAAGCACCTGCTCCACGATGGCCGCATAGACCGCCTCAAAGGTCTGGTGTGCATCGTACAGTGCGTCAAAAGCATGCAGGCGGCCCTGTAGACTGGCCGCGGTGGCGGGGTCGTTGAGGGTCGGGTGGCGCTCGGTGCGCACATAGACCTCATCGGCCTCTGTCAACACTCGGTTTGCGGCTATGGTCAGCAACTCTGGATCGCCTGGTCCCAGCCCAACGATGGTGATGCCCTGTGCCATGAGTTCTCCCTCGACGGTGTGGCTTGAATTATACGCCCGCAGGAGGGCCTGCCCAAGTGCGTTGAGCGAGTTGTTGCCAGCAGCGCCCGGACAGGCAGGAACCGGAGCCGTATCGCTTGACAGAGCGCTCACCTCTCTCTACAATCTAGACGGTGTTTCATAAGAGAACGTCTTGAGAATGGACATATGAGTAACCCAGTTGAACAGGCGCTACAAACAGCTATCCTGCGCGAGATCGCGGCGTATGAGCTCTATGCGGCGACGGCCAAGCTCGTCGAGGCCGGCCCATCGCAAAAGATGTTGTTGGACCTGGCCGCCCAGGAACGCGGCCATCGGCGTAGACTCGAAAACGTGCTCTCGCGGGGCGCCTTTGCCCGCCTCACCACCGAACAGGAAGAGCAGGTGCTCGACCTCAAGATCACCGACCATCTGGTGGCTAGCCCGCTAACCCCCGACGCCACCCTGCAAGACATTCTGATTGTGGCCGGGCAGCGCGAGGGCAATAGCCATGCCCTCTACAGCGCTCTGGCGCAGGTGGCCGACGACCCGCAGGCCCAGCGCCTGTTCGAGGTGCTGGCCAACGAAGAACTCAAACACAAGCAGCTCGTCGAGAAACTGTATGACGAGCTATTCTACAGCGACAACTAGGGCCCCGACCCGGCCTTGTGCTGGGTGACTATTCAAGGAACAGGAGAGCGAAATGGCCAAGTGGGAGTGTCTCGTTTGTGGTTACGTCTATGACCCTGATGAAGGCGATCCTGACAACGGAATCGAGCCAGGGACTGCTTTTGAAGACTTGCCAGACGACTGGGTTTGCCCAGAATGTGGCGCTGGCAAAGACATGTTCGAGCAGATGGACTAACTCAGCTCTCGGCACAAGCACGACCGCCGTCCGGTTCTGGCGGCGGTCGCTTTCTAGGTCTGCATTCCGATTCTGTGGTCAGCGTAGGTGATCGCAAGATTGCCCGCGGCCACCCCTGGAGGGCATCGATGCGGGTCATCATCATTGGCAACGGCGTTGCCGGCGTGAACGTTGCCCGGGCGATCGCCGATAGTGGCGTTGCCGACGAACTCATCATCTATTCGTGCGAAAAGCACAACTATTACCCGCGCCCGCGGTTGATCGAACTCTTGACAGGTGATCTGCCGCCCGAGGCCATTGCCCAGTACCCCGATGATTGGTATCAACGCCGCAAGATCGATGTGCGGCTGGGTTGCTGTGTTGCGGCGATCGATCGCGATGCCCGTCGCATCACGCTGGCAGATGGCGGTCACGACACGTACGACAAGCTGGTATTGGCCATCGGCGCTCATAGCTGGGTGCCGCCTATTGCAGGGGCTGAACGCCAGGGTGTACATACCTTGCGCACCGTTCGGGATGCCGAAACCATCGGCGCGCAGGCCCGCAAGGCAGAGAACGTCGTCTGCATCGGCGGCGGCCTGCTGGGGCTTGACACTTCGATGGCGCTGGTGCGCTGCGGCGCCAGCCCGGTGATTCTCGAGGCATTGCCCTGGCTCATGCCTCGCCAGCTCGACCGTGAGGGTGCCGCCGTACTGCAGGCCTTGATCGAGGCTCGTGGAGCACACGTACGCGTGGGCGTACAGGTAGAAGAGATCATCGGCGACGGCCGCGTGCGCTCGGTGAGGCTCAAGAGCGGAGAGGAACTACCCGCTGATCTCGTGGTCGTCTCGGCAGGTGTGCGCAGTAATCTCTTGCTGGCGCAGCAGGCCGGGCTCAGCTGCAACCGCGGCATCATCGTCAATGAACGCATGGAGACCGACGACCCTGACATCTATGCGGTCGGCGATTGCGCCGAGTTTAAGGGCATGGTATGGGCGATTATCCCCGTAGCGCTGGCGCAGGCGCGCGTGGCCGCCATGCAAATCTGCGGACAGGGCGATGGCCTCTATGAGGGCGTCGTACCAAGCACCACCCTCAAGGTAACCGGTATTGATCTGACCAGCATCGGTGAGGTCAACCCGCAAGAGGGCATGTTCGTCGAGAAGCGCTATCAAAACGCCGCCGGCTCGGTCTATGAAAAACTGGTCATTCGCGACCGCCGCATCGTCGGCGCCATCCTGTTGGGCGATCGTAGCGATGTGCGCGCGGTCAATCAGCTCATATCTCGCGGCGTGGATGTAGCGCCCTATATCGACAGGCTTTTTACCGCTGGCCTGTCGCTGGCTGATATCGTCAACGCACAGTAGCATGCCAATGGAGGTGCCCATGGATAAGAACAAGATCATCGCACTCTTGCGCAAAGACATGATGGGCGAACAGCAGGCCATCGTGCAGTATCTCAATCATGCCTACAACATGCCCGAGGGCACAGTGCCGGCCGAGATCGAGGCGATCGCGCGTGAAGAGATGTACCACCTCGACTGGCTCGCCGACATGATTGTGGAGCTAGGGGGAGACCCCACTATGGAGCGCGATCCGGTGGACTTTGGCGCGGCGCCCGCTGAGCAACAACTGCTCAAAGATGTCGACCTGGAGCAGGTCGCTATCGACCAGTACCGCGCTCATATTGCCATGATCGA
>JAAYDS010000107.1 GCA_012729155.1 Chloroflexota bacterium
TGCGTGCAGGCCGCACCTGCGTGCAGGCCGCACTTGAGAGCGGGGCGCACTTGAGTGCGGGGCGGTGACCGGCTATGATGGAGTTGCCGGTTCGTGATGTCGAACCGTGAGGGAGGGAATGATGGACTATAGTGCAATCATCAAACGCAGCGTCGAACTCACCTGGCGCAACAAGCTGCTGTGGGTGTTTGGCATCTTGGTGGCCGTGTTTACAGGTGGCGCAGGCAACGCCGGCCAGGGTCTGCAATACACCTTTAACCAGCAAGACGTCGAGCGTTGGAGCCGGTCTATGCCTTACGGTGGCGACCTGCCCTGGCGGCAACTGGCCGCCTTGGGTGCTGGGGTCATTCTCTTTTTGGTGTTCGTGGGCCTCATCATGATCGCGGTCAGCATCATTGTGGCCTATACCAGCGAAGGCGCGCTCGTGGCGGCTGCTGATGATCTCGACGGTGGGCGCAAACCGACCTTCCGCGAGGCCGTGGGCAGGGGTTGGCAGCGCTTTTTGCGGCTCTTTGCCCAAGACCTGATCATTGGACTGATCACGTTTGTGGTGGGCCTACTGGTGCTGCTGGCCTATGCACTGGTGGCAGGTCTATTGCTGGCGCCGGGCATTGTAGCCGTCACCGCCGATGGCACCATCCGCGTCCTGGGCATCATCTGGCTGGTGCTGTTGGGCCTGGTGGTGATCCTTGGCCTGATCCTGCTGATGGCGGCTGTCGGTGCCGGGCAGAGTCTGGTGCGAGCCTACGCCATGCGCGCCTCAGTGCTCAACCTTGAGGGCGTATTCGATGCCCTTGGCAGCGCCTGGGCGCTCTTGCGTTCCAGGTTGCGCGAGTCTTTGACGATGTGGCTTTGGATGGCCTTGGTCTCTCTAGGTATTGGGCTGCTGATGGTGCCCATCGGCTTGCTGATCGCCGCGATGCTGGTGGTGCCCGCGGCAGGGGCCTACGCCCTCGGCCGGTCGGCCGTGCTGCCGGCACTCATCATTGTGCCCTTACTGGCCCTGCTGGCCATCCTGGTCGTCTGGCTCGGCGGCCTCTATACCGCCTTTCAGTCGACGGTGTGGACGTTGACCTACAACCAGCTGGCGGGCCGACGAGACTAGCCACCCCGTCGGGCGAGCAGTTCACGGGCGCTGCGCCGAGATGCCTCGGTGGCAGCGCCCCCTAGCATCACGGCCAGCTCTTCTATGCGGTCATGCTCCTCGATCTGCGCCACTTGCGACAGGGTTCGCTCTCCCGCGACCTCTTTGGTGACGCGGTAGTGCGCGTCGCCGTAACAAGCGATTTGTGCCAGATGCGTGACGCACAGCACCTGGTGGTCGCTCGCCAAAGAGCGTAGTTTGCGCCCCACGATGTCGCCCGTACGCCCGCCGATGCCGGCGTCGATCTCGTCAAAGATCAGGGTGGGCACCGGGTCGATGCGTGCCAGTACCGTCTTCATGGCGAGCATCAGCCGCGACGTCTCGCCGCCTGAGGCGATTCTGGCGAGCGGCTTGAGCTCCTCTCCTGGGTTGGGCGAGATCAAGAACTCGACCTGATCGAGGCCGGTGGCGTCGTAGCGCACCCGGGCGCTAATGCCGCCTGTTTCGGTGAGCGAAACGCCATCGGGGGCTGTCTCGTGCCTGAGATCGACCGCAAAGCGCGCTGCTGCCATGCTCAGGTCAGTCAGCTCTTGCTCGATGGCCGTGCTCAGCCGCGCAGACGCCTCGTGGCGGCGACCCGAGAGCTCAGCGCCCACCGCAGACATCTCGGCCAATAGCGCCTCTTCGCGCTGGTAGAGCTCGGCGAGGCGCTCACCACTGTGCTCGATGCCGTCTAGCTCGGCCTGAGCGCTATGACGATAGGCCAGCACGTCGGCCATTGTCGCGCCATATTTGCGCTTGAGGCTGCCCAGCAGCTGTAACCGTTCTTCGGCCTCAGCCAGGCGCTTGGGGTCGAACTCGATCTCGTCTCGGTAGGCGCGCAGTGCGTGCGCTAGGTCCTCTAGCTGGTAAAGAGCGCCTTCGGCTTGCTGGCTCATCTCGGCCATGGCGGGGTCGAGTTGAGATAACTCGCTCAATGCCTGGACGGTGCGGCCCAACTGGTCGAGTGCTGAGCGAGCCTCGCCCTGCGACAGGCGCGTGTAGGCTTCTGCGGCCAGCTCCATGCGCCGTTCTGCATTGCCCAGCAAGTGCAACTCGGCGCGTAGCTCTTCCTCCTCGTCCTCGGTCAGGCGGGCGCTGTCGATCTCGTCGATCTGGTAGCGCAGTAGGTCGATCCGCCGGACGAGCTCGCGCTCGTCGCGCCGCAGCGCCGCGAGCCCGCGCCGCACCTCACCCAGCTCGCGCGCCAGGTCGCCAAAGCGCCCGCGCAGCGGCTCCAGGCCGCCGTAGGCATCGAGCATCAACACATGTTGGTGCACATCCATCAGCGAGAGGTGCTCACCCTGCCCGTGGATATCCACCAGATGCTGCCCCACCTGCGACAAGACGCCCAGGGTGACCACGTGGCCATTGATGCGGCAGATGCTACGGCGCGTTCGGCTCACCTCGCGCCGCACGATCAGGGCGCCCTGCTCATCGGCCAGCCCCTGTTCCTCGAGCAGCGCCACCAGCGCTGGCGAGGGCTGCGCGCCCAGGTCGAACACGGCCTCGACCGAGAGCGCGTCGCAGCCGGTGCGGATCATCTCGCCAGAGGCGCGGCCGCCCAGCAGCAGCGTCATGGCGTCGATAATGATCGACTTGCCCGTACCCGTTTCACCGGTGAGCACGCTAAACCCGGCGCCGAACTCGAGGCGCAGCGAGGCAATGATGGCGAGGTTGTTGATGGTCAGCTCTAGTAGCACAGAGCCCTCCGCAGACCGTGACTCGTGGGCAGATTATCTCGTTGGGCCCGGGCCGTGTCAATCGTCGAAAGGGCTGGCAAGCCGCCTGACACACGATTGCGGTCGGCAGCCGCTTGTGCTAACCTGCCGCTATCCTGCCAAGGAGGCCCTGATCGTGACACTCGCGCGCTATCATCAGCAGGCTTTGGAGACGTTGCGAGATCTGGTGCGTATCGACACTACCAATCCTCCAGGCAACGAAACGGCCGCCGCGGCCTACCTGGCTCAAAAGCTGGGCGCCGCAGGCATTCAGGCCGAGGTAATCGAGTCGCAGCCCGGGCGTGGTAACCTCGTGGCGCGGCTGCGAGGTGCCGGCGAGGCCAAGCCGCTCCTGCTGATGGGGCACCTCGATGTGGTGGCGGCCGACCCGACCGACTGGGAGGAGGATCCCTTTGCGGCCGTGGTGCGCGACGGATTCTTGTGGGGGCGTGGCAGCACCGACAACAAGCAGATGATCGCCACGGCAGCCACCATCCTGCTGGCCCTCAAAGAGGGCGCCGTGCCACTCAAGCGCGATGTGTTGTTCATCGGTGCGGCCGACGAGGAGCACGGTGGGCGTCAGGGTATGGGCTATCTGGCGCGTGAGCGGCGTGACTTGTTCGATGTGGCCGGCGCCATCAACGAGGGCGGCGGTGGCGCCATCGAGACGGGCGGCAGATTGTTCTACACCTGCCAGACGGGCGAAAAGGGCGTCTGTCGTACGGTGTGGACCTCGCGAGCTCCTGGCGGACATGGCTCGGCGCCGCGCCGAGACCTCTCGACCGCCAAGCTGGTGCGGGCGCTGGCCCGCCTGGGTGATGGCTATGTACGGCCCAATCTCACCGAGACGATGCGGCGCGCTCTGACGCTCATTGCCCAGGGGCAGTCGTCGCGTCTGGCGGCACGCGTCGTGCGCCTGCTCGACCAGGGCAAGCTCGACGAGGCGTTGCTGGCCGCTGGCCTGGCCCCCGAGCAGCCTGGCCGCACCCGCTCGCTGCTGTTCGACAGCGCATCGATCACTGGCCTGTCGGCCGGCGACCCCGCCAGTATCAACGTCATCCCCGGGCAGGCCCGCGCCTATGTTGATGGGCGCATTCTGCCCGGTCAAACGCGCGAGGGTTATCTGCAGGTGCTGCGTAACCTGGCGCAAGAGGATGTCGATATCGAGGTGTATGCTGAGCAGTACTCGCCTGGCCTCGAGTCGACGTCAGACACGGATCTCTATCACACCATCGAGCGGGTTGTGGCGCAGCGTTGCGACGGCGCTCAGGTGGTGCCATGGCTCTGCGCTGGCTCCACCGATGCCAAGCATTTGGTGCCGCTGGGTGTGCCGGTGTATGGCTTTATACCCACACCGCCGCTTCCGCCCGGCGTGACAGCTCCCGGCGCCCATGCCGCCAATGAAAGGCTCTGGCTCGACCATCTGCCGTTCATGTTCGATACACTGTTCGACGTCACGCTGCAATTCTGTCGCGATGGCAATCTACGTTGAGGGACACGACTATGGAAATCAAGGTTGAGATCGGTTCTGTCACCGAGGTATCCACCGAGTTGCTGGTGGTCAATCTATTCGAGGATGTAGGGCAGCCCGGCGGCGCTACGGGCGCTGTCGATGCGGCGCTACAGGGCGCCATCGCCGACCTGATGGCAGCGGGCGACATCAAAGGCAAAGAAGGCGAGGTGACGCTGCTCTACCCACGCGGTGGCGTTTCTGCCAAACGGGTGCTGGTGGTGGGTTTGGGCAGGCGCGATGCCTTGAATGTGCATGCGGTGAGACGAGCGGCTGCCGCGGTTGCCCGCAAGGCCCAGGAGTTGGGGATCGAGAGCCTTTGCACCATCGTACATGGCGCCGGTGCGGGAAACATCGATCCCGAGGGGGCAGCCCAGGCCGTGGTCGAGGGCACCGTGCTGGGAAGCTACCAGTTCACGGCCTATCTCACGTGTAATGACGCCATCCGCAAGCCCTTGGCCGGTCTCACGTTGTTGACCCACGACGCGACGTCGTTGCCCGCGCTACAGGCTGGAGCGACCGCCGGCAACGCCATCGCAGAGGCAGTGTGCCTGGCACGCGACCTGACCAACCTGCCGGGCAACGATCTGCCGCCCAGCGCTATGGCGGCGAGAGCACAAGAGGTGGCTGCGCAGTGCGGTCTGACGTGCACCGTGCTCGACGAGACGCAGATGCAGACCCTCGGGATGGGCTCGCTGCTGGCTGTGGGCAAAGGCACCGACCAGCCCAGCCAGTTCATCGTGCTCGAGCATAACGCCGACCGCAGCGATCTCAAGCCCTATGTGGTGGTGGGCAAGGGCATCACGTTCGATTCGGGCGGTATCTCGCTCAAGCCTGGCCAGGGCATGGAGGCGATGAAGGACGACATGGCCGGCGCGGCTGCCACGCTGGGCATTATGCAGGCGGTGGCGGCCCTCGACCTGCCCATCCGCGTGGTGGGCCTCATGCCGTGCGTCGAGAACATGCCCTCTGGCAAAGCCTACCGGCCGGGCGATGTCATCAAGGCCATCAACGGCCGCACGATCGAGGTGATTAGTACCGACGCCGAGGGGCGCCTCATCCTGGCCGATGCCCTGGGCTATGCGCAACGCTATCAACCCCAGGCGGTGGTCGATCTGGCCACGCTGACCGGGGCGTGTGTGGTGGCTCTCGGCACGGTGGCCAGCGGCTTGCTGTGCAACGACGATGCCCTGGCGGGCCAGCTCGAGAAGGCGGCTGGCGAAAGCGGCGAAAAGACCTGGCGCCTGCCCTTGTGGGATGAGTACAAGCAGCAGATCAAGAGCGACGTGGCCGATATCAAGAACTCGGGCGGTCGTGAGGCCGGCGCCGTCATCGGCGGCATCTTTCTGCAGAACTTTGTCGACTACCCCTGGGCCCATGTGGATATCGCCGGCATGGTCTTTTCGCATCAGGTCGAGGGCTGGCGGGTGAAGGGCGGCACGGGCTATGGCGTGCGGCTGCTGGTGGCTTGGCTGCGCCAGCAGGCTGTGCAAGCCTAGGGGCCAACAGAGGGGCGCGCATGAACTCTGGGCTGCGCAATGGGCTGCTGGCGGCGGCCGTTACGGCGGCCGCAGGTGGGGGACTCTGGTGGCTGCAGCGCCATGCCGAGCCCCGGGGGGTAGAGATTGTGCCGCCGCCTACGCCATCGCTGATGGCGCCCACGGCCACGCCCACCAGCGCGCCGTTGGTGGTGCATGTGGCGGGTGCAGTGCGGGCACCCGGCGTGTATGCGTTGCCGCCTGGTGCCCGGGTGATCGACGCCGTTACGGCTGCTGGTGGCCTGAACGACGAGGCCGACCTGGATCAGGTCAACCTGGCCGACCATCTGCAAGATGCCATGCGGCTCTATATACCGGCGCAAGACGAGCAGGCGCCGCAGGCGCCCACCCCTATCCCGGCGCGCAGCAGCGGTCTCGATCTGCAGCTCAA
>JAAYDS010000108.1 GCA_012729155.1 Chloroflexota bacterium
CGGCTCTACCGCGCCTGGCGAGACGATCCTGGGTGGATCGACCTGTTGCACGTACCCGCCCTCACTTGCGACCCAGGTGGCTGCCCCCACGACCCAGCCACGCCGCGACGTAACCTGGCCAGCCTATTGAGGCAGATCGAGCCCAACCGCTGGTATCGCTTTGATGACTTTACCCAGACGATCAAACAGCATCGGCCCACCTTTCTGCGGCCCGATGCGGATCTAACGAGCTGGTTCATCCGCGATGCGGCCAGTGGCGAATACCTGAGCGGGCCAACCTCTTGGGAGCCAGTAGAAGGACAGCTGACGCTGCACTTGCTGATGGGGCCGCTACACTGGCTGGGCATGGTGCGCCTGGGCGCCAGCGGTTCTGAGGCCCTCTTAGACCGCTTTACGCTCACCGAGCTGGGCGCCACCTTGTTGGGCAAAGGCAGCCGACCGCCTGCCCAGCGCCCCGCCCCCCTGGCTCAGATCGCCCAAGACGGCCTCATCCGCGTGACGCTGACGCAATCTTGCTATGAGCGATACCAGCTCGAGCGCATCGCCCAATGGCAGGGGCAAGACAAGGCAGCCAGCTACCGGCTCACCGACGATTCAGTGTGGGAAGGCGACAACGCCGGCATCTCGGTGCCACAAATGGCAGCCTTTCTACGGCGCATCGCCGGCGGCGGGCTACCGTCGGGCCTACAACTCATGCTGCAGACCTGGGAAGCGCGCCTTGGCCAGGCCAGCCTCAGACAGGTGGTGTTGCTCGAGTTTGCGAGCCCGGAGGTGGCACGTGAGGCGCTCGAGGATAGACAGATCGCGCCACTCATCGCGCGGGTGTTGACGCCCACGTTGGTAACAGTACAGCAAAGCGACACCGAGAGGCTGATCGCCGCCCTACGAAGGCGGGGCATCTGGCCACGGCTCTCCACCGATGGGCATCTGTAGGAGCTACGCCGCGCCCTCGTCCTCCGATGGCGCCGGCTCATCAGCCGCCGTGGTCATATCGTCCATCTCGGCCACTGATACAGGCTCATCCGTAACGGGCTCGCTGGACATCACCTTTGCCTCGCCACTGCCCTCGTCCTGGAAACGACCACAATAGGGACATACATCCCAATCGGGCATCACCAGGCGGGCGCAGCCCACACAGCGCAGCTTGAGTTGGTGGCGGCAGTTGGGGCAGATGACATAGTCAGATTCGACCGCCTGATGGCAATTGGGGCACAGCAGCTTGGCGTCGAGCTCGTGCAACACAGCCTCTTCGGCCAAAGTGCGATCATATTCCTCTGCCAGGGTCGTCTTTGGGCGCACGAGCAGATAGACGATCAGGCCGGGCAGGCCAAACACGGCCACCAACAGCGCCGACATGATGTGCGCCAGCACATCACGGCTTCGCGAACGGATGTCGCGAAAGGTCCATACGATTAGCCCGATATAGAGCGCCACTGCATAGGCCCCAATGACGAACAGGGCCGCAGAGACATAAACGTTCAGGTTCGGCGGCAACTTCATGCCTGCAACTCCTATGCGCAAAATGAGCGCCACGAGCTGAGGGGCCCGTCAACACACGCACCCTGGCCCGTAGACTGTGGCAACCGATTATATCACGCCTTGAAGGCGCTGTCAGAACAGGCTCAGCCCTCGGGCGATGGCGTTACGCCCAGTGGATGCGGTGCCGGACAATAGTCATAGGGGCCACTGGTCCATGGCAGCCGCAGACCATTCGTCACATCCACCATCCAGATGCTGCCATTATCAGCCATGGTCGGCTCTTGATCTTGCTCAGTGCGCGAGTACTGGTAGGCCACCGTCTTGCCATCGGGCATCCAGCCAGGTTCGGTGGCATGCTCGCCCCAGTCGAGTTCTACCAGGGTGCGCAGATCCTCGCCGCTGGCCGACACGAGCATCAAGTCGGTGCGCCGCGTACCCTCGCCCCACCAGGCCCAGCGCCGCACCTCAAACGCAACCTGGCCGCCATCGGGCGACCAGACAGGGTTGGCCAGCGTCAATATCTGATCATCGGGGTTGGGCATCGCAAGCACCTCGCGCACCGAGGCGCCAGTGACATCCCACACCCAGAGCCAGCCGCCTTCATCGGCGGTGATAGCGCCCACCAGCACGTCTTCGACGGGAGACCAGGCAACACCATCGAGGCTGCCCTCGGGCGCCCCAACGAGCTCGCCCTGAAACCCCGTGGTTAGGCCCACGATGCGCCCCCAGAAGCGGTACTGCGCCTCGCCTTCGCCATCGAGTTCCCACTGATAGTAGGTGCCGGCCAGGATGTTGCCATCGCGCGAGAGAGACGCTTGCTTCCAACCCTGGCCACC
>JAAYDS010000109.1 GCA_012729155.1 Chloroflexota bacterium
ACGACTCTGCCCTGCTGCGGATCGATCCTCAGCACCACATCTCGAATTGCCGGAATGAGCCATTCGCCCGCCGGGCCGCACACCACGTACACGTCGTTGGCCCCCGTCACCAGTATCTCGGTCAACGTGCCGATCTGGACACCTTGCTCATCGACCACCATCAGACCCTCGACCTGATGATAGTAATAAGCACCCTCTTCGAGAGGTTCGAGCTCCTCGTGCAGAGCATAGATGATCTGCCCACGAAGACTCTCGGCCGCATTGCGATCGCCCACGCCTTCGAACAATACCAGCATGCGGCCCTGATGAGGTCGAGCAGCCTGGATGTTCACCCTACGCCTTGCCTCGCCCAGATAGACTGCTTCTTGGCGTGCAAAGCGCTCGGGGTTGTCAGTCTCAATGGCGACGCGGACCTCTCCCCGGATGCCATGAGGCGCAACAACCCTGCCGATGACCAGGTAGTCATCGGCAGGAGGCTTACCATCCGAGGCCTGGCGTTGGGCCATCGCCAGATTACAGAATCTCGAGTACGGCGCGGCGACGGCCTTTGCTCATCGCAGCCACGCGCAGTAGAGACCGCATCGCGTTGGCCACGCGACCACGCTTGCCGATCACCCAGCCCTTGTCATCCGGGGCCACCGCCAACTGGATGACCGTGACTTGATTGCCGCGCGTCTGGGTGACCTGGACCTCTTCAGGGTGGTCGACCAGTTCGCGGGCCACAAATTCCACTAATTCGCGCATCTCAACCTGCCTTTAGGCCGCGCCCTCAGGCCGCGTCCGAGTCGGCCTCGGCCGCAGCACCCACAACACCAGCGTTCTTGAACAGGCGCGCCACAGCCTCACTCGGCTGCGCCCCCTGCGAGAGCCAATACTGCGCCCGTTCGGCGTCAATCACCACCGTGTTGGGCTCGGTGCGCGGATTATAGTGCCCGATGTTCTCGATAAAGCGCCCATCGCGCGGCGAACGCTGATCTGCCACCACGATGCGATAGCTCGGCTGACCCTTGGAACCAACACGACGGAGTCTAATGCGTACCATACCACCTCATCCTATCTGAATCTTGATTAGCACGCTCAGTGCATGCGAGGCATGATGCCGCGCATGCCACCACGTCCACCCTTCATACGCTTCATCATCTGCTGCATCTCGGTGAACTGCCGCAGCAGTTGATTGACCTGTTGCACGCTGGTGCCACTACCGCGGGCAATACGCCGGCGCCGACTGGCGTTGATAACCTTGGGCGATCGCCGCTCTTCCAGTGTCATCGAATTGATAATCGCCTCGGTCGTCTTGAGCCCCTTTTCAGTGGCATCCGCCGGAAGTTGTTTGGTGAGATTGCCCATGCCAGGGATCATCCCCAACAGCTCTGAAAGCGGCCCCATCTTCTTGATGGCGTGCAGCTGCTCGCGGAAATCCTCAAACGTAAAGCTCGCGGCCCGCATCTTGGCCTCTATCTCACGGGCCTGCTTTTCGGTGATAGCCGACTCGGCCCGCTCGATCAATGTCAGCACATCGCCCATGCCCAAGATGCGCGAAGCCAGGCGATCAGGCATAAACGGCTCCAAGTCAGAGGGCTTTTCACCTGCCCCCATGAACTTGACGGGCACACCCGTGACGGCGCGCACCGAAAGAGCCGCACCGCCACGCGCATCGCCATCCACCTTGGTGAGCAAAAGCCCCGTCACGCCTACGCGCTCGTTGAACTCCTGCGCCACGGCCACGGCCTCTTGGCCGGTCATGGCATCCACTACCAGGAGCACCTCTTTGGGCTTGGCGACGCGCCGGACCTCTTCAAGTTCGGCCATCATGGACTGATCGATCTGCAGTCGACCGGCTGTATCGAGCAGCACCACAGTGTAACCCTCGCGCACTGCTCGCCGCATAGCGTTCTGGCAGATAGTCGGTGGCGGTACGTCGGAACCCTCACTGTGAACCGCGATGCCGATCTGCTTTCCGAGTGTTTCGAGCTGCTGAATGGCTGCAGGACGGTACACGTCGGCCGCCACCAACAGCGGGTTCTCGCCCTGCTTGCGCAGGTGCAGAGCCAGCTTGGCCGCCATGGTCGTCTTGCCCGCACCCTGGAGGCCTACGAGCATGATAGCGCTGGGCGCTGGACCCAACTCGAGCCGCGCCGGCTCGCCCAGGAGTTCGACCAACTCTTCGTTGACGATTTTGACGACCGTCTGCGCCGGCGTGAGCGAACGCAGTACCTCGACGCCGGTCGCCTTCTCACCGATCTTTTTGGTCAGATCGCGCGCCACACGAAAGTTGACGTCGGCTTCGAGTAGAGCCATACGCACATCTCGCAGGGCCTCTTGCACATCCGCCTCGGAAAGGCGCCCCTTGCCAGAGAGCTTGTGGAATGTCTCTTGAATGCGATCAGCCAAAGACTCGAACACGCATCATCCTCACGGGTGACCTGCTCACAATCGTGGCATTGTACCGGCAAATGGCCCCAGAGGCAAAAGACAGACAGTACCGTGGCGGCCCGCCGGAGATCACCCAGAGGCGGCGCCTCGCGAGAGCACTCGGCCCACGGACTTGGCCGCGGTGTATACCTCGAGCCGCAAAGCGGCCTGCACCTCGGGCAGGCCATCGCGCGAGGCAATCGCCGACAGCTGCCATCTCACCATACCTTCGGCGGTGGCCACAGATGGTCGGTAGTAGCGCGCCAGAGGCATGGTAAAGGGATAGCGCGCTGGCCGGGCGCCATCGAGTTTGATGCCGTCGGCCAGGGTCTCATGTTGCTCTAGCCAGACATACGTCGTGCCGTTCTCGGCAGGCTGCCTATTGCCAACGACCTCGGCCTCGGCCGGGTCGCGCTCTGCAAAGTAAACGATATGCCCATCTCCTTCAGTCAACCGCTCGACCCGCACCAGCGCCAGCCGCAGCTCTTTGATGGCGGCGCCCCCGTTGGGAGTGATCAGCACATGCCCTTGAACGCTGTCGCCCTCAGCGTACTGCAACTGTGGCAGAGACAGAGACAGTTGGAAGGCATCGCAGGTTACGGCCGCCAGCGACGATCCCCCAGGCGCTTCGGCGGGCACACTGGCCACCACCACCTCACGCCGCACGGCATCAACCGGATAGCGCGCCTCAACGGCGAGATCGAGCATCCAGCGGATCACACAGCCAAAGCCGTGGTGCGTTGGCAGAGCCTGCAGCGGCAACGCAAAGGTGAACGGGAAGCGCACTTCGGAACCGCGGTGCAGCCGCACCAACCGCACAGGCACTGCCGTCTCACTGGCATACACCTTCTCAGAGCGAGCGTACACCACCCGTTCGGTGCCATCGTCGGGCAGGGTGTCATGCACAAAGCGCCCCACGCAAGAGAGCTTGATGGTCGCGCGCTCGATCAGAGCAGACCCATCAGAACGCAGTACCACAAAACCGCTCAGCACATCTCCTGGCTGATACGACTCGCGTGTATCCTCGAACTCGATGTCGGCACTGAGATGCACTTTACGTCGTGGGATGCTCCAGCCGAGCGCTGCCGCCGCCGCCATAGCTACGACGCCTGCGCTGACACCGCCTACGATTGCGCCAGGGATGCCACGATTGAGAAACCCCAGAACGCCTCCCACCAGACCACCTACGAGCAGCCCGATGAGAGCTCCCACCATGAGCCCACGTTGTGGGCCTGTCCCTCGCGCATACGCCGGCCAGTGCTCGAGCAGAGCCTGCACGCGTAACCACCATCGTCTGCGCTCTGCCATTGCCTCTCCTCCCAAGCGTTTCAGTCCACGCCTTTATGAACAGATTATACCACGCAAAAGGCTGTCAAAAAAGGCCTAACAAACGCAACTCTCTACTCCCTTGACGGTCAACTGGCCTATGTTATGATCGCGCACAAGTGCAAGGTGTTCTTGCGGCACACGCCGGTGAGCTTTGATGGAGGCAGAGATGCTCGCCCCCACGGGCTTTGACCTCTGCGAGATCCAAGCCAGAGCCAGCAGTTGGCGCCTCTGCTTGTGGAGTATAGCGTGCGGCCGAAACACCTACTGGCTCAGCCAGCGCGTCAGTCTGGGCTGTCGGCGCTTGCCCGGTCACGAGAGTGACGGCGATCGCTCGTGGCGGCCAGGCTTCTGAGGCTAGTGCTGCAGGCGGGCTACCGTGTGGTGCCCTTTCGCGGCATGGCCATGCCTGTGAGTCGAGCCTTCTTGAGGTGAGCACTTAGCGGGCCTGACCTCTGACTGCTCAACTGCACGTCAGTCCCGCGGGTTCAGGATACGATGCCTCGCCAGGCCCGCCACGCGCGGCTGCAGTGATCGTTTGCCCAGATAGCCGCTCTCTCGCAGCGGCTATCACGCCGGCGGGTTCGACGCTTTTGGTCGGCTCGCACATCGGATGGCGTCTGGGAGCGAGCATCGCCATCACACAGGGTAAACTCTGGTTGTAGCACGTGGCTACCGCCAGGGCGCCCTATTCATCGACGAGACGGAGGTATGATGACTGACGTTCAGGAACTCAAGAACCGCGCCTGCATGGCAATCGATGCCCATCGCGAGCAAATCTATGCGCTGGGCGAGGACATTCGCATGCACCCCGAGCTGGGCTTTAAGGAGCTGCGCACCAGCGCCATCGTACAGGAGCACTTTGGCAGACTGGCCATCCCTCTTGAGGCAGGCCTGGCCATCACAGGCGTCAAGGGGCGGCTCCAGGGCAGCAAGCATCAAGCAAGCGTCTGTTTCCTGGGCGAGCTTGACTCGGTGTTGGTGCGTAACCACGCAGATGCCGATCCAATCACTGGCGCCGCACATGCTTGCGGCCACAATGCGCAGATCGCCAATGTCATCGCGCTGGCCTACGGGCTGGTTGAGGGCGGCATCATGCCTGGCCTCGATGGAGACGTCGTGCTCATGGCGGTGCCTGCCGAGGAGTATGTCGAAGTTGGGTACCGCGTAGGACTCAAAGAGCAGGGGCTCATCGAGTTTCTGGGCGGTAAACCAGAGCTCATCCGATTGGGCAAGTTTGACGACGTTGATCTCACCTTCATGACGCATCAGGCCTCTGCTGAACAGCGAGGCGTGCTCGGCGTAGGCGGCCCATCCAACGGCTGTGTGGTCAAACAGGTGGTCTACACCGGGCGCGCCGCTCATGCTGGCGGCGCGCCGCACAGTGGCGTCAACGCTCTCAAGGCCGCCATGCTCGGGTTACAGGCCATTGACGCCAACCGCGAGACCTTCCGGGACGATGACCACATTCGCGTACACCCCATCATCACCAAGGGGGGCGAGCTGGTCAATGTCATCCCTGCAGATGTGCGCCTCGAGACTTATGTGCGCGGGGCCAGCACCGAGGCGATCGTGGCAGCGGCCACCAAGGTCGACCGCAGTCTGGTAGCCGGTGCCATGGCCCTGGGCGCCGAGGTCGAGATCCGCACCTTGCCAGGCTATATGCCGACAAAGCCATGCGATGCCTTCGCAGAGATCTATAAACGCAACGCTCTGCAGTTCATGAGTGAGGATGATTGGGCCGAGCCTAGCTTTATGGCTGGCTCGACCGACATGGGCGATGTCAGCCACATCATGCCCGTGATCGAGTCGCGCGCTAGCGGGGCGCGGGGCACCGGGCACGGAGCTGACTATCGCATCGCTGATCCCGAAGTGGCCTACATCCTGCCCGCCAAGGTGGCAGCATGCACGATCATCGACCTGCTGGCAGACGGGGCCGGCGCGGCGCGTGAGATCATCGACACATTCAATCCACCGATGACCAAAGAGCAGTATCTGGCCTTTTTGCGGAGCCAGGATCGCGTAGATCACTGGCATCCTGCCGTCTAGCCATATCAGGACAAGTGATCGAGTGGTTGAGGTTACTCTGGGCGAAAAGCGCTACAGGCGCATACGCTCAGTATGGTACGATGACGCGTATCTGAAAGCATCGCACGTGGTTGCCGCACAACTCGATGAGCTTTATCCGTCCGCTACTTTCACTCCGCCGCGGTCAGTGCGCGTTGACACGCCCAATTCGGTGCGACGCATGCCGGCCCAAAGCAACTGGGGGCGAGACTGAGTCGGGCTGACTGACAAAGACTTTCAGAGCGGCGTCGCTGGCACCCACTGGCGGGGTCGCCCTGGCCTGGGCGGAGCGCTGGCGCTGGAGCTACGCCATGCGGCCGGACGCGAGTTCTCACCATGGGCCGTCTACCGGAGAGCCGACGTCTACTTTGCCCTCCAGGAGCGCTTTCGCACGGGCAACAAGGTTGCCAGTGCCAAGTTCTCGTTGGAGCTTTCGCCAACAGAGGCGCTAAGTGGGCTCTACTGTGAACGAAGCGATGAGCCTATGAGCGACGAGTGGGATTGGTGGCGGCTGCTGGACGCTCTAGCAGATGGTGCTAGGCAGAAAGCCCTTATGAACATCATGCAGCTTCACAAGCTGCAGTGGATCATAGAACCCGCTCATGGCCAGACCTTGCAGCCCCGAGTATATGTATCTGCAGGCGGGGCGTTGGTCTGGCAGCCTCATGGATGTGCGTTTGAGCCCATCGACTGGGATATGCTGCTGACCCGTTTACAGGATTGGCCAGCCGATCAGTGGGTCAATCTGTATCTTGGGCGTGTACGCACCAAAGAGGAGGCGATCAGCGCAAGTGCTTCTCTCGCGTCTACCCTAGCGACAGAGTTTGCCGCCTTGATCGAGCTATATGATGCCTGCACAGATGGAGCGAGCCGCACGCAAGCCCAGGGTGTTGGATGACAACCCCTGGGCCTGACGCAACTGCGTTGGTGACAGTCTAGCGTCACGCCTCTCGGCGAGACCATAGCAGCGACAGCGAACGATAGCTGCCGCCGCTGTCGTTGCTATGGCGCAACTACGCCGCTATAGCTTGTAGCCGATGGTGCGCAGGAACCCTTTGCGCCAGGCCACGCCCTCGTCATCCTCAACGCCCAATGGTGTGGCGCCATCAACCACACCCAGGATACCGCGGCCCTGCTCGGTCTGCGCAACGATGACCTGTACGGTGTTGGCCGTGGCGCAGAACACGCGGCAAACCTCTGGCGTGGCCTTGACGGCGTTGAGCACATTCAGCGGAAAAGCCCCTGGGCCCAGCAACAGCACAAAAGCATGGCCTGCGCCCAGAGCCAGAGCATTCTTGACGGCAAGATCGACCAGGGCCCGATCGGTTCCCGATGAGCGCACCAGACAGGCGCCCGACGCTTCGTTGAACGCCAGGCCAAACCGGATGCCCGGAACGGCGTTGACCATGGCCTCGTGTAGATCCTCGACCGTCTTGATAAAGTGCGACTGCCCAAGCACGAGATTCACATCCTCTGGCTTGTCGATCGACACCAGATGTAGTTCCATAGTGCGCTCCTTTCTCACATGGTTGCGCGCAGTGCTTTCAGCGGACGAGTCTGATCTCCAGCCAGGTGGTCTCGCCCGCCACAATATTCACCGTAGCCTCCAAGAGCTGGCCACGGTGAAACGTCTGCACTGTCCAGTTTCCTGCCGCCAGATCGCCGACACCGAAATTCTCGAGCCATCCCGGATCGGGATTCACGCCTACTGCCGGATAGGTATGCGTTTCGTAGCGCGCAGCGCCGCTGGCCGAGCGGATGATCAGCCTCGCCTCGTCGTCGACGATGGTGCCAGCGTTGCTCAGCAGAACGCCGGCCAGGGTCCCATAGCCTGGGCGAGGTTCAAGCCACAGCTCCGGGTTGACGGTGTGCTGATAGTCGTTGGCGCCGACACGCACCTCAAAGTGCAGGTGCGGCGCCTCGGCTGCGCCGGTTTCGCCCACCAGGCCGATGACCTGTCCCGCGCTGACACGCTGCCCGACAGCAACACGGGGCTCAGAGAGGTGCCCGTAGAGCGCGTAAACCGGCATGCCATCCATCGCGCGATCGAGCTTGAGCACCACCACCAAACCATAAAAACCGTCTCGCGCGCCAAGCACATCGATCTGATCGCCACCGGCCACCACAATCTCGCCATCGGCGACGGCTCGCACAGGGGTACCCAGGGGATTCACAAACTCGACACCATGATGGATAGGATAGCTACCATCTTGACGCGACCCGTAGGGGTAAAAGCGAGCCACAGCATCGTTATGCTCATCGTCCAGCGGTCGCATCATCCAATAGTGATCACTCCGCTCAGTCAGGCCGATATACGGCGCCCTTGTGGGCCGCATCGCAGCCTGGGCTGCTAGCGGTGTTGGTGTGAGCGTCGGTGTCAGAGTGCCATTGACGCCAGCCTCTACCACCGTAGGCTGACTCGCCGCCCCTGCCTCCACCGGTGTCGGCGGGCGTCTCTGGGTGGCTCGCCAATCGATCGATGCGGGTCGGCCAGTAGCCGCGCGCCCTGCCCCACCCAG
>JAAYDS010000110.1 GCA_012729155.1 Chloroflexota bacterium
ACCTTTACCGGTGAACAACCCGAGGGCGTTGCCAGCATTACACTGGATGATTACCTCGTCGATCTCGACTGGTATGACAATGAGCTGCGCCGCGACCCATACGTCTATGGCTTTGCTGTCTTTAACATCGGCGACCCCACAGGCCAGTGGGCCAGCTTTGATCTGACCGATGAGTTGGGGTATCTGTCCTCTATCGCTCTCTCCAAAGCAGAATAGCATCTTGAAGCAGCATGAGGACGGCCATTAGGCTGGCCTCATGCTGCTTGGCGCTTATCGTGGCCAGCGGCCGGCCAGGTCGGGCATGGCCGGGAAGGGTGCGTGAGGCTCGGCCTGGTACCAGTAGGCCACCGAGCAGATATCGTCGGCCAGCGGCTCGAACTTGTGGTTGAGCCACCAGCCTAGCGCCTGCATGGTCACGCGCAGGTCGCACTGAAAGCGGATGGGATCCATGATGTGCCAGCGATACAGCCCGTGCCGCGGGATGCGACCGTCCTCTTTTTCGTAGAACGGGTACCCCAGAAAGGCCGTGGAGTAGGTCTCCCCGCCGAATCCCCAGGCGCCCCCGAAATAGTCCTCGGTGCCGGTGGTGCAGATGGTGGGGAACTGGGTGTCACCGTCCAGGTAGAACTTGACTTCGCCCTCGCCCCACCAGCCATTCGAGTACTGGTTCCAGCCGACCACGGTGCCCACATAGTGGCCCTGGCCGCGAATGCCATCGACGATCACATAGTCCCACGCCTCGCGCGAGGTGGTGGTGCGACGCCACTGGGCGTGCAGATAAGCGGCCTGCTCGGTCACCGGCTGCAGGGCATAGTCGATCTGGTAGAAAAAGCCCTTGATGGGGTCCCAATAGCCGTTCTCGATGGTGATGCGGGCGTGTCGGCGAAACGGCATGGGCCAGTAGCTGTTGAACCCACCCGAGGGGTTGACCGCGATAGGCAGCGAGGCGATGTTGTAACGCACACCATGACAGTTCCCGAAAAAGTCGCCCAGCGGCGCCTCCACCGAGGGCGTCTCTTCGCCATCCCAATAGATGCGCAGCACGCAACTGCGATATGCCTCGGTGCGCGCGGTGATCCAGATATGCGAGATGACGCCAGGCCCGGTGATATCGGCCAAGGTGGTCACGGCGCCGGCCTCGAGGGTGATGCACGGCCTCACCTTGCCGCCCTGGCCCAGCAGCGAGCCGGCATCGTTGGGGCCGGGGATGGCGCGTGCGCCGCCCGCCACCGACCCATCGGGGTTCTCTGCTGAGATGGAGCGCGTCTGCGCGCCCGTGAGCAAGGGGATATTGCCCAATCCTGCGGTGTACCAGTCCATCTCTACCTCCTGTCGTGTCTAGCACCGCGCCTGTCGTTCTGGCGCAACGCCTGTATGCATTGTAGATAGAGTGCGCGGCGCCGTCATCCGCATACGCAGCGAGCCGGCTGCCAGCGCCCAGTTCTGGGCGAGCATGGCGTGTGGTATAATCGTGGGCCAAGGCTAGGAGATACGAGGCATAGATGCTGGCCGTTCAGGGATATGACCAAGCTGTGAGGCGGTATGGCGCGCCCGTTGAGCGCATCGAGCGCTACGAGGTGAGCCCCGAGACGATGCAGTACTGGCGTCTGGTGACACGCAAGCGCACGGCTGAGGTGATCATGGCGCTGCGCCGCCCCGACGGCACCTTTGCTGTGCAGACCAAATCGTTTTATCCCGAGGGGGTTTACCGGCTGATGACCGGCGGCGTCAAAGATGGTGAGGACCTGATCGAGGCGGTGCGGCGCGAGTGCTGGGAAGAGACTGGGCAGCAGGTCACCGTAGAGCGATTTCTGGCCACCATCGAGAGCCGCTTTGAGCGCGATGGCGACGGCGAGGTGATCCCTTTCACCAGCTACCTCTTTTTGCTGTCGGACGATGGTGGCGAGCTGCAGCCTGCCGATGAGAGCGAAGATATCAGCGACTACCAGTTCGTCACCCTGGCTGAGGTGCTGGCTGTGGCAGATGAGTTATCGTCGCTCGACCCCGCCTGGAACGATTGGGGCCGCTTTCGCGCGGCGCCGCACCGTCTGCTGGTAGAACTGCTGAGCGAGGGCGATGCCTGATCGTTGGGCAGACTATGACGTGATCGTGGTGGGGGCCGGGCACGCCGGTTGTGAGGCGGCCCTGGCGGCAGCCCGCTGCGGCAGTCGGACGCTGCTCATCACCATGAATCTCGATCTGGTAGCGCAGATGCCCTGCAATCCCAGCATTGGTGGCTCGGCCAAGGGCCACCTGGTGCGCGAGGTGGATGCGTTGGGCGGCCAGATGGGTCGCATCATCGACCGCACCTCCATTCAGGTGCGCATGCTCAATCTCTCCAAGGGGCCTGCGGTGCAGGCGCTGCGCGCGCAGGCCGACAAGCAGCTCTATGCACAGGCGATGCACATGGCCCTGATTGCCCAGCAGCGCCTCGAGCTCAAACAGGGCTCTGTAGAGCAGATCGTCACTCACGGCGACCGGGTTGCAGGGGTGAGACTGGCTCACGGTGAGACGATCTCGGCGCGCACTGTGGTTATCGCCACCGGAACGTTTCTCAACGGCCGCATCATGGCTGGCGAGTTTGCCATGGATGCTGGGCGGGCAGGCGAGTTCGCGGCACATGGTCTGGCCCAGAGCCTGCGCTGTCTGGGCCTGACGATGGGACGGCTGATCACCGATACGCCTCCGCGGGTGAGTGCCGATACCATCGACTATGCCCTCACCGAGCCGCAGTATGGCAGTGACGTTCCCCTCTATTTTTCATTCGATGGGCCTCCCGACGCACTCGCGCAGTTGCCCATCAACCCCGTCTATCCCATCGCTCGCCAGACCGATTGGCGCCCACAGCTGCCCTGCTATCTGGTGCGCACCAACAGCGAGACGCACCGCATCATCCGCGAGAACCTGTCACGCTCGCCCATCGCCCCAGGCGCCCTCGACGACGCTGGCCCACGCTATTGTCCCTCGATCGAGGAAAAGATCGTGCGGTTTGCCGACAAAGAGTCGCACCAGTTCTTTCTCGAGCCAGAGGGTTGGGCCACGAACGAGGTCTATGTGCAGGGGGCCTTTACCGCGCTGCCGTTCGACGTGCAGCGCGCGATGCTGCGTTCGATCCCCGCGCTGCGACAGGTCGAATTGGTGCGCCCTGGCTATGGCATTGCTTATGACTATGTGCTGCCGCATCAGATACACCCTTCGCTCGAGACGCGGCGCGTGCACGGCCTGTTCCTGGCAGGGCAGATCAACGGCACCTCGGGCTATGAAGAGGCCGCTGCTCAGGGGGTGGTGGCTGGCATCAATGCTGCTCAGTGGGTGCGAGATGATGAGCCCCTCATCCTGAGGCGCGACGAAGCTTACATTGGCGTGCTCATCGACGACCTGATCACCAAAGAGATCACCGAACCCTATCGCATGTTCACTTCACGTGCCGAGTTTCGTCTGCTGTTGCGCCAGGATAACGCCGACCTGCGTCTGGCGGCTGCCGCCCATCGCGTGGGCGCCTTATCTGCCGAGCGCTTTGAGGCCGTCGAAGCCAAGCGCCGCGCCATTGTCGCCGAGCTCGAACGGCTGGCGCACGTGACCTTGCCTGCCAACGAGGCGACCAACGCCGCGCTGGCAGCTCTGGGGCAGCCGTTGCTCACACAGGCGGTCTCTGCTGGCCAGTATCTTCGCCGGCCCGAGGGGCGCTATGCGCTGATCGCAGCGGTTTCGCCGCCACCGCAACCGCTCTCTGACCAGGTGATCGAGCAGGTCGAGGTCGAACTACACTATCAGGGCTATATCGACAAGCAGCGTCAGCAGGTAGAGCGCACGCGGCGGCTCGAAGGGCTGGCCATTCCGGCTGAACTGGACTATGGTAACCTCATAGGGTTGCGTGCTGAGGCTGTCGAGCAGCTCTCCAGGCACAGGCCTGCCACTGTAGGGCAGGCAGCCCGTATCATGGGCGTCAACCCGGCCGACATCGCCGTCCTACTGGTGCGTCTCTCGGCGCGCTAGTAGGCCAGGGCAAGCACTGGCCTGTTGCTCCCGCTGGGCCATCAGAGTAGTCTGCCGATGGCGCAGCCTGTACCGCGAGGGACAAGTGTGTCTGACCAACCTGGCACCATGGCTCATGACGATCTGGCAACGGCTCGGACCTCGACGAGACACGTCTGATGGGTGACCGTTGCGCCCCATGGCGTGCTGCCGTGCGTCTACTGCTGGGTGCTGCCCTGGCGCTGGTGCTGCTGGGTCTGGCGCTGGATGATGTGACTCGCTGGCGACATGACCGGCGTGGCATCGAGAGTGGCGCCTCTGACCGGTTGGCGCCGATCATGCAGCCTCGCTATGGCACCAATGTCGCGCTAGAGCAGTACGCCGATGATGAGGCTCTCCAGCGTGCCCTGCAGCAGGCCCGCGCCTTGGGCCTAGAGGTGTTGCGCCAGCGCCTGCCCTGGGAGCAGATCGAGCTGCAACCAGGCGCCTATGACTGGGCGCAGTGGGACCGTGTGGTGACTGCCACCCAGGCGGCCGATCTACCTCTTATTCTCGTGCTCGATACCTCGCCCACCTGGGCGCGTTGGGAGTGGGACGCCGACAATCCCCTGGCCCCTGCCGCGCGTGACGAGGACTATGCTCGCTTCGTTAGCGCGGCGGCCGAGCGCTACCGCGGCCGTGTCTTGGCCTATCAGATCTGGGACAATCCCAACGTTTCGCCTCACTGGGGCAAGGCAGAGATCAACCCTGGCGCCTATGTGGCCATGTTGCGTCTGGCCAGCGAGGCCGTGCGTGTGGCCGATCCTGACGCGCTGGTGCTAGCGGGGGGCATGGCGCCCAACACCGAGACGCGCGGCCGCAACATGAGCGATGTGCTCTTTGTGCGCGAGATGTGTCGCCTTGGCGCCACCTCCTACTATGACGCCCTGGCCGTCAAGGCCTTTGGCTTTTGGTCGGGACCCTACGATCGGCGCGTCTCGCCTGGGGTGCTCAACTGGTCGCGGCTCATTCTCATTCGCCAAGAGTTGCACCGTCTGGGCGGGGCAGGCAAGGCCATCTGGGCCGTTGAGGGCGGCTGGGCCGCCTTGCCCGATGGATGGGCTGGGGCACCCTCGCCCGTGGGCAGCGATGCTGCCGAGTTGCAGGCTGCACGGCTGGCCCAGGCCCTCGAGCGTGCCGATCAGGAATGGCCCTGGTTGGGCCTTGTCTGCGTA
This sequence comes from Chloroflexota bacterium, assembly GCA_012729155.1. Classification (GTDB taxonomy): domain Bacteria; phylum Chloroflexota; class Anaerolineae; order UBA1429; family UBA1429; genus JAAYDS01. Next base: position 5,190 of record JAAYDS010000110.1, read on the forward strand.
CAACACCTGCAGCCCGCTGCAGAGGCCGACGATCCTCTGTGGGGCTTGGCCTTGCTGAGTCAGACGGGCGCCCCTACCGCGCTTGCCGAGGCCTTTCGCGCCCGTTGGGCCGCTGATGGCCATCTTGGTGCTGGTCGCTATCAGGCGCAGACCGTGCTGGCGTCATCAGGGGCTCTAGAAAGGCCTACCCTGGCGCTGTACGGCACCAGCCTGCGGGTGACGACATCGCCCGCCGCCCAGGGCATCGCCCTGCAGGTCAGCGATAGCATCAGCAACGAGGCACGCCGCGTCACCCTCGCCAAAGATGGGCGGCCTACCACGCTGGTCAAGGCAGACCGCCCAACCACCATCCACGTGAGCCTGCGGGGCTCCCCCGAGGCTCTGGGCGCGCTGGAGACGATCACGGTGACGCATACGCGTCGCTGGCATCATGGCTGGGCGAGTCTGTTGGCGGCTGTGGTCGGACTGGTGCTGCTGGGCGTGTGGGCTGCGCCCGATCTGGCGCTGGTGCCCTGGCGCCAGGGCTGGGCGGCACTACAGCGGCGCTATCGAGTGCTGCCCCGCTGGGCGCCCGCGGCCACCATGGGCGTGCTGGCGGCGCTGGCCTTGTGGGGGCCCAGCTCGGCAGTGAGGGCTGCCGCATTGCTGGCTTATGGCGCTCTGGCCCTGCTCGATGCCGATCGAGCTCTTGATGCCGCGGTGGTGGCGCTCTTTGTGGCGCCGCTCAATGTGAGGATTAGCCGTTGGCAGTTCTCTGCGGCCGAACTGGCCATTCTGGTCGCGACTTTGGCCCACGCCTGGGATCTGCTGGTACGGGGCGGTTGGCGCGCGTCGCTGGTGCATCTGTGGCACCGTAAGAGCCTGCTAGACCTGGCCGTGGCTCTCTATGTGGTGCTCGGCATGGTGGGGGCGCTGCGGGCGGTGTATCAGCGCGAAGCGCTGCGCGAGTTGCGGCTGGTATTCATCGAGCCTGCCCTGCTCTATGCGCTGCTGCGGTGGCGCCTGCCTGATCGCCACAGCGTGGCGCGGCTGCTGCTAGGGGCCGGCGTTGGGCTGAGCCTGTATGCGCTGGCCGGCTATGCGACGCCTGCCGGTGTCATCGTTGCCGAGGGCGCCCGACGGGCGCGGGCTTTTTTTGGCTCGCCCAACAATCTCGCGCTGCTGCTAGAGCGCATCGCGCCTCTGGGGTTGGCGCTGACTCTCGCAGCGACGGGCCGCAGGCGCACGGCCATGGCCATCGCCACGGGGCTGATGCTCCTGGTCATCGCGCTGACCTTTTCGCGTGGCGCCTGGGTGTTGGGCGTGCCGGCCGGCCTGTTGGTCGTCCTGCTGCTGCACGGCCCGCGCACGCGCCGGTTCGCCGCCATCGCCGTCGTCTGTGGGGCGTTGTTGTTGCTGCCCCTCAGCCGTGTGCCACGCCTGGCGGCGCTGACAGATCTCTCCTCGGGGACCCCCTTCTTACGCCTGCAGTTGTGGCGCTCGGCCTGGCACATGGCCCGCGACCATGCGCTCTGGGGCGTCGGACCAGACAACTTCTTGTACCACTACGGTGACTATATCCTGCCCGAAGCCATGGTTGACCGGTGGTTGTCTCACCCGCACAACATCGCCCTGGACTTTTGGTTGCGCCTCGGCTTGCTCGGCCTGCCCCTGTCGGCCTTCTGGGCGTGGAGCGCCGTACGAGCTATCACCGCGGCCGTGCAGCGCTCTGACCCCCAACGCTCGGCAGCCATTGGCCTGGCCGGCGGTCTGGCCGCTATGCTTGCCCATGGCCTGGTCGACAGCTCGCTATTCGTCGTAGAGCTGGCCGGCTGGTTCATGGTGAGCCTCGCTCTGTTGCAGCGGCCCCGTACTCGCTAAGCCCATTTTGACACCATCACCGGGCCGCACTATGATGGCGTCAATTAGTGTATACTAACTCGGAAAGTTATCCTGTAGATAGAGCCTGGATCCCAAGACGACAGGAGGACATGTGTCCAGCAACGGAAAGATGACCCTCGCAGAGCTACACAACGGCGAACAGGCCACAGTCTATGCGCTTCAGGGTGGGCATGGCTTTATCGGGCGCATGGCGGCGCTGGGGTTCACCCCTGGCTCGACCGTTCAGATGGTTCGTAACTCGGGCTCGGGCCCGATCATCGTCCAGGTGTTAGACACGCAGATCGCCCTGGGCCGTGGGCAGGCAGCCCATGTGCAGGTGCGCAGCGAGGCTTCGCGGCCAGAGGGGGCCTCGTGAGCCAAGGGCGCGCTGGCATTCGTATCGCCTTGGCCGGTCAGCCCAACGTTGGCAAGAGCACCGTGTTCAATATGCTGACGGGCCTTAACCAGCACGTGGGCAACTGGCCCGGCAAGACCGTCGAGCGGCGCGAGGGCCATTTTGAGCATCATGGCGAGCAGGTGCACATCGTCGACCTGCCCGGCGCCTACTGCCTCACCGCTGCATCTCCCGAAGAGACCGTCACCCGTGATTTCATTATCCACGAGCAGCCCGATGTGGTCATGGCCGTAATCAACGCTGCCTCGCTCGAGCGCAACCTCTATCTGGTGGCCGAGCTGCTGGCCCTGCCAACTCCAGTGGTGCTGGGCCTCAACATGATCGACGTGGCCCAGCAAGAGGGCTTTGAGGTGGAGCCGCGTGTGTTACAGGCGGCCATCGGTATCCCGGTGGTGCCGATGATTGCTGCCAAGGGCCAGGGCGTGCACGAGTTTATCGATGTGGCCCTGCAGGTGGCGCGAGAGGGCGCCGCCGAGCCACATCGTCCCGAGATCCGTGCGGATCATCGCGCCGTGCTCGAGGGGCTGCTTACCCTGGTGGCGCCATATGTGCCGTCTCCCTATCCGGCAGACTGGGTGACCCTCAAACTGCTCGAGGGAGATCAAGAGGTCACCGAACTGATGCGCGACCAACTGCCTCCTGCGGTGTGGGAGCGCGTCAACAGCGTACTGTTGACCCATGAGGATGCCATCATTGCCGTGGCCAGCGGGCGCTATGACTGGATCCGACGCATGACGCGTGCAGCGCTCAAGCGGCCTCGCGCCGGGCGCATCACCCGCACCCAGCGTATCGACGCCGTGGCGACGCATCCCTTCCTCGGCCTTCTTGTGTTGGCGGCGGTGCTCGCAGTCATCTTTGGGCTCACCTACAGCGTGGGCGGCCCCATGCAAGAGTGGATTCAGATGCACGTGGTCGAGGGCCTGGCAGGTTGGCTCGGCACTGCCCTGGCCTCTGGTCCCGACTGGTTGCGTGGCCTGCTGGTCGACGGTGTCTTGGGCGGCGTGGGCACCATGCTGACCTTTCTGCCCATTCTGGCGATCTTTTTCGCTTCGATGGCGCTGCTCGAGGATGTGGGCTATATGGCGCGGGCGGCCTATGTTATGGACCGCTTCATGCACGCCATCGGCCTACACGGCAAGAGCTTTATGCCGCTCTTCCTCGGGTTTGGCTGCAACGTGCCGGCCATCATGGGGGCGCGCATCATCGAGTCTCGTCGCGCCAGGCTGATCACGATCTTACTGGCGCCGCTGGTTCCCTGTGCAGCCAGGCTCGCTGTGCTGACGGTGCTGGCGCAGGTGTTCTTTCCTGACAGCGCCATGCTGGTGACGTGGCTCTTGACGGGCCTGCCGCTGGTGGTGCTGGCCGTGCTCGGCGTGGCACTGAACCGGCTGGTCATCCGTGGCGAACAGGCCGCCTTTATTATGGAGATGCCGCTCTACCACTTGCCTAACTGGCGCACCATTGCCATTCTGGTATGGCAACGGCTGTTAGCCTTTTTGCATAAGGCGGGCACGGTCATCCTGTCTGTCTCAGTGATCGTGTGGGCGCTGACGGTGTTGCCCACCGGCGAGATTGAGACCAGCTATATGGGCATCATCGGGTACTGGCTTGAGCCACTCGGCCGCCTGATGGGCCTGGGCTGGAGGCCGCTGGTGGCCATTCTCACCAGCTTTGTGGCCAAAGAAAACGCCGTTGCCACGTTAGGGGTGCTCTATAACGCCGGTGAGACCGCCAGCGCGCTGGCGCCTGCGCTACGCGCCGAGCTCTCACCGGCGGCTGGTCTGGCGTTCTTGGTGACACAGATGCTGTTCATCCCCTGCGTTTCCACCGTGGCGGTCATCAAGCAAGAGACCGGTTCATGGAAGTGGGTGTTTGTCAACGTAGGGATGCTGGCCCTGTTGGCGCTTTTGGGTGGCATTGTCGCTTTTCACGTGGCGAGTTGGGTGCTATAACGATGATACTGGAACTGCTGAAACTGCTGGCTGTCGGCAGTAGTTACACGCTTACGTCGCTGGCCGAGGCCCTCGATGTTTCTGAGGCATTGGTGGAGCAGATGCTGACCGATCTGGAGCGAGGTGGCTATGTGTCCACCGCTGACACGAGTTGCGCGGGCCAGTGCGCCGGCTGCCCCTCGTCGGGGCTCTGTGCGTTGTTGCATGGCAAACGCATCTGGACGGTGACGGCCAAGGGGCTACAGGCGGCCCGTTGACGGCCAGCGTACACTCCCTCAATCTCTGGCGAGAGGTGGCATGTGGAAGGTGCTCTGTTGACCGAGGATCTGGCCATTGCGCCCGAATTTGCCCTGCCCGATAGCGAGGGCCGTATGGCCCGGCTGTCGGATTACGCCGGGCGTCAGCACGTGGTGTTGGTGTTCAACCGGGGCTTTGCTTGACCACACTGCCGCAATCACATGGCGCAGTTGCGCCGTGACTATCAGCAGTTCGTCGAGCGTGGTGCAGAGATCATGGCCGTTGGCCCCGAGAGCCAGGAGCGCTTCCAGGCCTATTGGCGCGAGCATGAGATGCCGTTTGTGGGCTTGCCCGATCCCGAGCACATTGTCGCCCGGCTCTACCGTCAAGAGGTCAATCTGCTCAAGCTGGGGCGTATGCCGGCGCAGTTGGTCGTTGACCGCGCGGGGCGCATCCGCTATCAGTACTATGGGCGCAGTATGAGCGATATCTCGCCCAATGAACTGCTCTTGCGGGCGCTAGATGCCCTCAACGGCGAGGAACAGTCTGTGTGACGCTCGCCGCAGGTGTCGTAGAGGGCGTCGAGATGCGTCGTGTTGTCGTGGTGGGGGTGACGGGCGCCGGCAAGACCACCCTGGCGGCCGCACTGGCTCGCACGCTAAACATACCCCACATCGAATTGGACGCCATCCAGTGGCGCGAGAACTGGGCCAAAGCGCCCCTCGATGAGATGCTGGCCGCCCTGGCCCAGCAGACGGCTGGCCCAGGCTGGGTGGCTGATGGCAACTATCCCAAGCTGCGCCCGGCGTTGTGGCCCCTGGCAGACACCGTCATCTGGCTGGACTATAGCCTGGGGCTCTGTCTATGGCGGGTGCTGTGGCGCACCCTGCGGCGAGTGCTTAGCAAAGAGCTCCTCTGGGGCGTGAACCGCGAGACGATTCGCAACACACTACTGGCTAGAGACGGGCTGCTGGCCTGGGCGGTGCAGACACATGGCCGCTACCGGCGCGAATTTGAAGAACTGATGCGGGGTGACGATTACGTCCACCTGCGTTGGGTGCGGCTGCGCACGCCGCGTGAGGCGAAGCGCTGGTTGGGGTACATCTCGGCAGCAAAAAAGCCGGACCCCATGATGGAATCCGGCCCTGGTGGGCGCGGAGGGACTCGAACCCCCGACCTCACGGATGTGAACCGTGCGCTCTAACCAGCTGAGCCACGCACCCTCGATGGCCGCAGTATAGCACAGCCCCCTGCCGGCTGCAAGTTGTCAGCAAGAGAGTGAGAGGAGCACGCGTGTCGTCAATGCCCCAGTTGTCACTAGCCGAAGCGCGCCAGCTTGCCCTGGCCGGGCATGGCCTGGCAGATGGCACACAACCGCCCCACGGGCGGCAGGTGGTGGCCGATGTAGTCGCTCGTCTGGGCTATGTTCAGATCGATACCATCGCGGTGGTCGAACGGGCGCATCATCACACCATCTGGTCGCGCTTTGGCGCCTATCGCCCCGAGATGCTCGACACGTTGCTGGCCAAAGACCGCCAGGTTTTTGAGTACTGGCACCATGCCGCCTGCTATCTGCCCATGCACGACTATCGCTACTCACTGGCACAGATGCGCGCACATAGAGAGAGCGCCCGCATGCGCGAATGGTTCGGCGAGAATGCCGGACTGGTCGACCATGTGCTGGGGCGCATTCGTGAAGAGGGCGGCTTGCGCTCAGCAGACTTTGAAGCGCCGCCCGATCATGTACGAGGCGGCTGGTGGTCTCGCAAGCCGGCCAAGCTGGCGCTTGAGATGCTCTTTACGCGTGGAGACCTGATGATTAGCGCACGTGAGGGCTTTCAGCGGCGCTATGATCTGCGCGAGCGCGTGTTGCCGGCCTGTGTCGATCAGAGCGAGCCCGATCATGCAGAGATCGGGCGACATCTGGTGAGGCAGAATCTGCGCCGTATGGGTTTGCTGCAGCCGCGCGATTTCACGCTGCCGCGCCTGCACCGGGTTGATGCCACCCGTGCGCTCGAGGCCCTGGTCAAAGCGGGCGAGGTGTTGCCCGTGCAAGTCGAGGGTCAGGATCAGCCCTATTACCACCTGGCCGACGCTCTGCCGCCTCAGCCTGCCAGCGACGACACGGCGCATCTGCTTTCACCCTTTGATCCGCTGGTAATCCAGCGTGCCTGGCTGCGGCGCTTGTTTGGCTTTGATTACAGCCTGGAGTGCTACCTGCCGGCGGCCAAGCGCGTCTATGGCTACTATAGTCTGCCGATTCTGTGGAGGCAGCGCTTTGTGGGTCGCGTAGATGCCAAGGCCGATCGCAAAGCAGGCTTGTTCATGCTGAGGCACCTGGTTCTCGATGAACCCTACGAGACGTCGCCCGAGTTCTACATGGCACTGGCCAGGGCAACCTGGCGGTATGCGTCCTTTGCTGGCTGTGGAGAGGTGACGATCGAGGCCACCGAGCCGCCAGCGGCTGCCGAGGCGTTGCGTGCGGCGCTCCACCAGGGTCTGGATGGCTGATTGGCTCGCCCTCGACCGGGCGTCGCAGCGGGCCTGGCCCGCGCTGATCACGGAGCGATATGATGGCTGGGTGTTGCGCTATGCCCGTGGGTATACGCGACGCGCTAACTCGATCACGCCCCTGGTGGCCTCATCTCTGCCGCTGGCTCGCAAGGTGGCCTGTTGTCAACGGCGCTATGTAGAGCAGGGCATCGAGCCGGTCTTTCGCATCGTCGATCGTGGGCCAGCGCTCGGGGTCGATGCCTGGCTGGCTGCCGCGGGCTGGGGCAAGCGCGACCCCACGCTGGTGCTCTGCCGTCCGCTCGATAGCACGACAGCTGAAGCCCGGCTTCTTGCTGCGGCAGATGATGTCGACGCCCTCGGTATCGAGGACTGGATCGACGCCTTTGTGCGTATCACCTGCGACGGTCGCGAACAGGGCCCCCATCGCGAGATGCTATGGCGAGTGGCCACTCATAGTCTGCGCCTGATGCTGCAGCGCGACGGTCAGCCCGTGGGTTGTGCGCTGGCGGTGCTGCGCGACGGCTGGCTATCGTTGCTCGATGTAGCGGTGGTCCAGGCCTGGCGACGCCAGGGGCTGGGCTCGCTGATGCTGCAGCGGGCACTGGCATGGGGCGCTGCACAGGGGGCTGTGGGAGCCGTTCTGTCTGTCACGGCTACCAACAAGCCGGCCAGGGCGCTCTATGCCCGCCTTGGCTTTACCGCCTCTTACGCTTACTGGTATCGTCATCCGCCGATCTAGCGCTATCTCGCCGGCCTGTCCTGAGGTATACTCGTGGGTGTACAGAGGCGGCGCCCGCCGGCGAGTCGCCAGCCAGAGGAGACCAATCCGCGCATAGTAGCGCAGGAGGCTGAACCCATGACTGACCGTGACGAAGACATCATCGACGTGACCCCCACCGAACTCGATCCGGTGGCCGATCTTCCCGCTGCGCCTGCGGCCGATGGCTTGCTACCCCTCGAGGCCCTGCCGCCAGAGAGGCAGCAGCAAGCGCGCGAACTGATGGCCAAGATCGACCTCAACGACACGCAAAGCATCCTCGCCTTTGGTGTGGAGGCGCAAAAGGCCGTTACCGACTCGGCTGATCGCATGCTTGGTCAGACGCGCAACAAAGACGTTGGCCCCGTTGGCCAGGATCTGAGCGATCTGATGATCCAGGTGCGGGGCCTGGGCGTTGAAGAGCTCGACCCCGATAAAAAGGGCAACTGGTTGCAGCGCACTTTCGCAAAGTCGGCCACGCCGCTGGCCAAGTTCGTACAGCGCTATGAGACTGTGCAAGGGCAGATCGACGCCATCGCCCGCGAGCTCGACGCGCATCGCGTCACGCTGATCCGAGACGTGACCATGCTCGATCGTCTGTATGACGCTACAGTCGACTATTTCGCCCAGCTCGAGCTGTACATCGCCGCCGCCGATGCCAAGCTTACAGAGCTAGACAGTACCACCTTGCCCGAGCTCGAGGCGCGTGCCAAAGAGACCGGCGATATGATGGACGCCCAGGAACTGCGTGACATGCAGGCCAGGCGCATGGACCTCGAGCGTCGCTCACACGACCTCAAGCTGACGCGCACTGTCACCCTGCAATCTTTGCCACAGATCAGGCTCATCCAGGACGTAGACAAGTCTTTGGTGAACAAGATTCAGAGCAGCATCCTCACCACCATTCCGGTGTGGAAGAGCCAGATCGCCATGGCCATCACCTTGTGGAACCAGCGACAGGCGCTCGAGACGCAAAAGGCGGTTACCGACACCACGAATGAGATGCTCGAGCGCAACGCTGAGCTGTTGCGCATGGGCTCGGCTGAGGCGCGGCAAGAGATCGAGCGTGGCATCTTTGATGTCGAGACGATCCGCAAGGTCAATGAGCAGTTGATGCAGACCATCCGCGAGAGCATCGAGATCACCGAAGAGGGCAAGCGACGGCGCATCGAGTCAGAGCAAGAGCTGACACGCCTCGAGGGCGAACTCAAGCAGGCTTTGCTCGAGAGCGGCCAGGTGCAGGCGCGTCTGGAGCCTGGTGAGTCTACCCCCGATACAACGGCGCGGCTGCTAGACGAATAGGCGGCTGGAGCGCCTGGCTATTTGCGGGCCAGGCGTTTGCCCGTCATGCTGTCGATGTCGACAGCGATGACCTGCGTTGCCTCAAGCGCGCCCGGATCATACGTATGCGGTCCGGGCGCGCCCTGTTGCGCCATAAGAATGTCGAGGCCGCGGGCCCTTTCGTCGGCGTCGCTCACCAGGCGCGCCCTGCCTCTGATGATCACCGAGCTGTAGAAAGTGACGCCAAAGCAGGGTTGCTCGTGCAGCATCGTCTCGCACGATGCCACAAACGTCAGGCAAACGCGGGGATCGCGCCGCAGCAGGCTGATCTTGAGGCCCTCGTTGGCGCCGTGAAAGTAGATGCGTCTCTCTCCAAATCCGAATGAAAGTGGCACGGCGTATGGCCCATCATCGTCGCTCATGGCCATGGTGCAAAAGCACGCCTGCCGGATGATAGCCTCCATCTCGGCCGGGTCGGTCACCTCGCGATCAGCACGTCTCACACCGCCTCCTCTGCCAAGAGCACGGAGAACCCCATCGTTCAGGGTGCTGCAATGGCTGCGTCGACTGCGCCCGAGTATAGCATGGGTGGGGCACTCGCACTATGGAAACAGCGCGGGATCCACTGGCTCACTGCCGACAGTGCCGCCTTCAACCGCATACAGGGTCACCTCCACCTGGGTGTATTGCGTGGCTGTGGTGGTGAACGGCACGGTGATGTCCATGCGTTGATAGGTGGCGTTCTGTGTAAAGCGATTCGTGGCCTTGTCAAAGGCTTCGCCCTTGCTGTAATAGATCAGGTACTCAGCATCCGTGATGCCCGTCATCGTAAAAGACTCGCCCAGACGGATGTAGGCCGTCTTGACGGCCTTTTCGTCCAGCCCGGCCAGCACCACCAACGCATCGGCCGAGGTGCCATTCTTGATCAGCAGCGTGCCCAGCCCCCCCGGGGCTGAGTCGATCAGCATACTCGTGGGCGGGCGGTAAGGTGGCGGCGGCGTGTTGGTGGGCGGAGGAGGCTCTGTCGGCGGCAAAGGTGTAAGGGTCTCGGTGGGCGTGTGCGTGGGCCGCGGCGTAAGCGTTGGCTCGGGCGTGCTTGTAGGCCTGGGCGTTCTCGTGGGCGCTGGTGTATCCGTTGGGGCTTTGGTGGCAATGGGGGTGTTCGTGGCTGCCTGAGCAAGCTGTCGCTCGTTCTGCACGACAATGTTCCGGAAGGTGACCGGCGCACTGCCGCCAAACTTGGCCAAACCGACGTATCCCGCGCGATTGATCTTTGGCGGCAAGGGCGCCGAGGCCACGGTGCGATCGTCGACTAGTAGGGTGGCCATATCGCCAGAGACGCGCACCGTCATGCGATAGGCATTGCGCTCCAGGTCGAGTTCTTGCTCATTGATGGCCACCCAGTCGCAGTCGGGGTCATAGACCGAGTTGGCGCGGATGGCCTGCCAGAAGCCGGTGACGTTAAAGATCAGACATCCCTGAGACCAGCTCTGACCGTCACCATACACCACCACCATCGCCTCACCATAGTCGCCCCAGTCGCTCTCGACGTCGGCCGTGAACGCGAAATCGCCTGCGACGGGCTCTTGCAGCCAGGCAAAAGTGTCTTGCTCTCCCGATGCGGTGTAGGCGTCTACGGCCAGCTTTTGCCAGAGCGTCTCGTCCCCATACACGAACTCTGGCGCGAGGCTGGCGTCTGCCCCGGGCACAGCCTGCGCTGCAACGCCTTTGGCTGTGGGAGAGGGAGGTGGCGACGTCGGTTTGACCACGGCAGGCGCCACGCCAGGGCGCGTGCAGCCCACGAGCAAGGTCAGCATGAGACCGAGGGGTATGTAGCGCCGCAAGGCGGCTCTGATCCATCGTTGTGCGACGCGCCCTGGTAGCTGGCCCATATCTACGGCTCCTCATTGGTCCACCGCCCCACGAGAGCCACTGTCTGCAGCGCACCATCGCCCGCAGGGCCCCCTTGCGGTTCACACAACACGAGGCAAGGGCATTATTCTGCGCCCCGACCGCGCTGTCAAACGTATGCGCAGCTCAAGCCGATCGGTGTTGGATTGCAGAAGCACTCAGGTGAATGCTATGCTGCGGGCGTGCCCCTGTGTGGGCTAGCCGGCGTTCCGTAGGTGGGTATTATACAGCGCTCGTGGGCACCTGATCTAGCCTCTATGAGGGCCTCGGGTTGTGTTCGAGGAGGTCTGCCATGATCATCGCCAATGTCGATCGTTATCACCTCCGGGAGCCCCTGTTCGAAGGCGTACGCGTGATTCTGTCGCACTACGGCGAGCCCTACTCTCCCGCTTACATCCAGGGCCTTTCGGGGACGGCCTTTCGTCTCGGAGGCATCTGCCCCTGTGCGCCCACCTGCACCAGCGCCATGGATCAACAACAACTGGCCGCGCTGCTGGGCTATGGCGCCAAGTGCATCCCCTTTGCAGGCGAGACCATCGAGGCACGCCAGGCTGTGCTTGCGGCAACCATGCCGCGCCTCGATGCCGAGCTGGCTGCGGGACGGCCCTTTCTACTCTGGCACGCCTTTACCATGCTCGAATGGGACGTGGTTGTTGGACACGAGGGCGGCAGGTTCTTTGGGCGTGGCTCTTATCTGGGGTTGGAAGACTATGCCGACGAAGATGACCAGCGCGCTGCGGGCCCAGATGCCGAGCCAGCGCTGGGGGTCATGTTGATCCACAAGCGTTCTGCGCCGACGCGCGAGGCCCTTTGCCAGGCCGAGAAGGACTCGGTGCGAGAGGCCGTGCGCCACGCTCATGACGTTGAGAACCTGGAGAAGGTCTGTAGTAGTGACCGATGGGTCTTCTTGCAGGGCCTGGCCGCTTACGATCGCTGGGTGAGCGACTTTGGCCTGCGGGCTGCTGAGCATGTGCCACCGCTGCTGGGTGATATGTACTGCGGCAATGTGTACGCCGCTACGCATCGCGCTGCTGCGGCCTACCTGCAAGAGATCGCGCCACGACATGGGGCCTGCAGGGGCCGGCTGCTGGCCGCTGCGGAATGCTTTTACAGAGAGGCCGCTGCGTTGGCCGACGCCCGTGATCGGATCAACAGCGCGTACCAGGCGGGCGAGGCGTCCCCAGGCGAGCGCGAGCGTATCGTTGCAGCCCTGCGCAACGCCAGGGATGCCTATGCCGCGGCCATCGACGAGCTCAAAGCGGCATTGCCCGACCTGTAGGGTCGCTGCCTTGAAAATCACAAGACCCCCGGCATTGCCGGGGGTCTGCTACTCCAGGATCACGTTCAACTCTCGCACCAAACGCGCGAGCCGTGCCCAGAAACGCGATTTTGTGCCCCCGACTGGACTCG
>JAAYDS010000111.1 GCA_012729155.1 Chloroflexota bacterium
CATACCCACTTTGGCCGCTCGCTCTTGCCGGTGATTGCAGGAGAGACAGAGACACACCGCGATGCCGTTTTTTGCGAGGGCGGCCGTCTGGCAGGTGAAGAGCAGGCCATGGAGCTTGAATCGTTCAGCGGCCAAGAGCCAAGTGACTTTTACTGGCCGCGCCTGGTGTGGCAGGCAGGCGATGGCCCCGAGCACACCAAAGCCGCCATGTGTCGCACCCAGCGCTTCAAGTACGTCCAGCGCCTCTATGAACAAGACGAGCTGTACGATCTGCAGAGCGACCCGGCCGAACTGCACAATCGCATCGACGACCCTGCGCTGGCCGACGTCAAGGCCGCATTGCAGCAGCGACTGCTGCGCTGGTATATGGCGACCTGTGACGTGGTTCCCGCAAAGGCTGACCAGCGCAGCTTTGGTTCCTCGCACGAGTCGCTTGATGACTGGCTGCAGGCCCATGGTGATCAGCTGACCGAATGCGAGATCGAGCGACTGCGTCGCCGCCTCAATGGCCGGCTCTAGGGCGCAATTCTACACTTCAGAACTGCTGTCGCTGCCCGCCATGGCCTGGGCGGCTTACCTTGGCGCCGAATCTGCACTGCCAGGCCCGCGGGCGAACCTCGAGCTGTTGCATGCCGCTGCCGATCTGGGATCACGTGAGCAGTTCGAGGCCTGGCTGCAAAGCCCGCCCGACGCGTCGGGCGATGAACCCGGCATCATGCCCGTCATGGTTGCGCTGGTCGGGCTAGGGCGGCTGGCGGCCGCAGGCGAGCGCGAGCATCTGCCAGCGTTACGGGCCTATGCTAATGATCATCGTTGGCGCGTTCGCGAGGCCGTGGCCATGGCGCTGCAACGCATCGGCGCCGCCGATGGCGGCCTGTTTGTGCGAGTCGCGGCTGATTGGTCGTTGGGCACACTGCTCGAGCGGCGTGCGGCCGTGGCCGGCCTGTGCGAGCCCGCTCTGATCGCCGATGCCAGCATTGCCGCGCAAGCTCTGGCGCTGCTAGACGACATCACAGCGTCGCTGCTCGAGGAGCAAGACCGCAAAGGCGACGCGTTTCGCGTGTTACGTCAGTCGCTTGGCTATGGCTGGAGCGTGGCGCTGGCCGCCAGCTGGCCCACGGGGTGCTTGTTGTTCGAACGTTGGGTCATCTGCAAAGATGCCGATATCGCCTGGGTCGTCAGACAGAATCTGGCGAAAAAGAGGCTGGCCCGGCTTGATCCCGCCTGGGTAATGCGGCTACGGGCCAGCCTCAGCGCCGTGCAGAGCGCTAGTCGGTCACGCCAGCGGCCCACAGCATGCCGCGCGTCATGATCTCGATAACCTGCGGATCCTGGTCAAACACCTGAGCTACGTGCCCCAGTGAGCAGTAAAAGACGCGCCCCTCGCCATAGTAGCGCTTCCAGGCCACCGGCATCACCACGTCGCCGTTCTCGGTGTGGAAAGTGGTGGTCATCAGCACGCGATTGCTGGGGTCAACGTGCATATAGTACTGCTCAGAGACGATCGTCATGTCGTGCAGGCCCTCGATGAGCGGGTCATCGATGTCGCAGATATTGACTTCGTACGTGATGCCATCGTTCCCAGGGTGGGCTACCCACTGTCCGCCTACCATGAACTGGTATTCGGTCGCCTCGCGGAACGAATCGCCCAGGCCGCCGTGCAGCCCCGCAATGCCGATGCCGCCCTTGACGGCATCGAGCAGCCCCTTGAGCTGGTCGTTCTCGATCTTTCCCATGGTCCACTCGGGCACCAGCAGGTCAAAGGTGCGCAGGTACTCGCTATCCCGAAAGCTGTCCAGGCTATCGGACATGACCACCTCAAATCCGTTGCGCGTCAGTGCTCCGGCCAGGATGCACGACACTTGTTTGGGCTCGTGGCCCTGCCAGCCCCCCTGTACGATCAACGCCCTTTTCATGGCATGCTCCTATTGCGTGCTGTGCGGCTCTACCGCGTTGACGACGTTATAGCACGGCAGCGCGGCCAGCGCCAACCCTCGGTGCTTGCAGGTTGAGCGGTCTCAGGCTCTGGGCTAAACTCTGGGCGATATGGGAGGGAAACATGACTGACCTGCGCTACGAGAGCTTTATGGGGCTGCGACCGCGCCGCATAGCGCACTGGGAGCATTGGTCTTGCCCAGACGCCGAGACCTACTTGACCGGTATCGATTACTATGAGCATCCTCGGCTTTGCAGGCAACGTCTTGCCGAGCTGTACCCGCAGCTTGACCTGCCCATCCCAGAGGACGACGCGCCCATACCACGCCCGACGCTCGATCTCGTCGGCACAAGCTCCAGCGCTGAGCGGCAGACGGTGCGGTGGGGAGATGGCGAATCATGGACTTTTGAGCATGGTCAGTCACGCTTTCTGGAACCCGAGGATGTCTATGGTTACAGCCCGCTTGAGCATGCTGACCTGCGGCAGGGCGAGGTTGTAGAGAACCTGGACTTTACGAGCGAAGAGGCCATCTACCGACACTATCGCCCCAGGTATCCCCTCGAATGGCAACGGGCACCCGCCGGGAAAGCGGTAACGGTGAGCTTTTATAACACCACCTTCATGTGGCCTCTGCTCACTTTTGGGTGGGAGATGTTCTTGCGCTGCTGCCTCGATCCGCGCTTTGAGCGCATCATGGACGAGTTCGCGGAGATCAACCGCCGCGTCTTTCGCGCTTTCAGCCGTCTGCCGATCAACTTTTGCGTCTGTCATGACGACATCGTTTGCACACGCGGGCCGGTGTGCTCGCCGCGCTGGATGCACAAGTACGTCTTTCCTCGCTATGAAGAGTATTGGGCCCTCCTAAAACAGGCCGGCATCGAGGTGCTCTTTATGTCAGATGGCAATATGGATGCCTATGCCGATGATGTGATGGCCTGTGGCGCTCGCGGCATCATCAGTGAGCCTTACACCGACTGGAAGGCGCTGGCCAAACGTTACCCCAGCGCCTTTCTGGCCGGCGAGGGAGACAACCGCGTGCTGATGGGCAACCGTCCTGACGATATCAAGGCCATGGTCGACAGCATGGTTGAGACGGGGCGCATTTGCGGGGGCTATATGATGTGTATCGGCAACCACATCCCGTGGAACACGCCGCCCGGCGCCATCAAGGTCTATCTCGACTATGCCGCCGAGGCAGCCTACCGCACCTGACGGCCACTTTTTGGCGTCACATTCACGTCTAGCTATGATCTGGCTCTGATGGGCGAACGGAGGTGTTGCCATCATCGCGGTGAGCCTGGCACAGGTCAGCTATACCTATCTGACTCGGCCGATCTTCACGGGCCTCAACTGGGAGGTGCACGACGATCGCGTCGTCGGGCTAGTGGGCCCCAACGGCAGCGGCAAGTCGACTCTCTTGCGCCTGGTGGCTGGCGACCTCGCGCCGCTCGAGGGCGTGCGGGTGGCTTCCAGCGGGCTCACCATCGGGTACCTGGCCCAGGAACCACGCTTTGATCCACAGCTGACGGTCTGGGAAGAGGCGATGCGGGCCTCTGAGCGAGTGGCCACGCTCGACCACCGCCTGCACGAGGTGGAGCATCGCCTGGCTGATCCGGTGGTGTATGGTGACGAGCGCGCTCTGACGCGGGCTCTGGCCGAGCAAGAAAGGCTGCTGGCGGCTTTTGAAGAGGCCGGCGGCCCCAGCTATGAGGGGCGGGTCCGCTCGACACTGATCGAGCTGGGGCTCGGTGAGGGCGTCTTTACCCTGCCCACCACAGCCCTAAGCGGTGGCCAGCAAAAGCTGTTGGGCATCGCCAGACAGGCGATCCGCCAACCTGGCCTGCTGCTGCTAGATGAGCCCGATAATCACCTTGACCTCGACGGCAAAGCCATGCTCGAGCGCTTTATCCGCGGGTTCAAGGGGGGCGTGGTGGTGGTCTCGCATGATCGCTATTTGCTGGACATGGTGGCAGATGAGATCATCGATCTCGAGGATGGCGGTCTCAAGCGCTATACGGGCAACTACTCCGAGTTTGTGGTCGAAAAGCAGCAGGCGCTGCTGCGCCAACAGACCCTCTACCAGATTCAGCAGCGTGAGATCACCCGCCTCGAGCAGTCGGCCAAGCGCCTGATGATGTGGGGTAAGATCTACAACAACCAAAAGTTCGCGCGCCATGGTCAGTCGATCATGAAGCGCATCGAAAAGATCGAGCGCATCGAGCGGCCCGTTCTCGATCGGCGACGCATGTCTCTGCGCCTTGAGGGATGGCGCGGCAGCAGCAAGGTGCTCGAACTGCAGGGCATCGCCAAAGCCTTTGCCACCGCCGACGGAGAGAATCGAGTGCTCGAGGACGTCAACCTCTTGCTGTGGCATGGTGAGCGCGTGGGGTTGGTGGGGCCCAATGGCGCTGGCAAATCGGTGCTGTTTCGCATTATCCGCGGCCAAGAGGCGCCCAGTGCGGGCACGGTTTACATCGGGCCCAGCGTGGTGGCCGGCTACTATGCACAGCAGCACGAAACGCTCGACGGCAGCCTCACGCTGTTCGAGACGCTGGCCATGCAGGCCAACCTGCCAGAGTCGCCCGCTATGGCGCACCTCAGTCGCTTTATGTTCACTTACGAACAGGCGCGCTCGCAAGTGAGTACGCTGTCTGGCGGGGAGCGTAGCCGGTTGCAGATGGCGTTGCTCATGCTGGGGGGTGTCAACCTGCTGTTGCTCGACGAGCCTACCAACAACCTGGACATCGCATCGGCCGAGGTGCTCGAGGATGCGCTGGACGACTTTAACGGGACGGTGCTTGTGATCTCACATGATCGGTATTTCTTGGATCGGGCGGTTGATCGCGTGGTCGAACTAGAGCATGGCCGCCTGACCGAGTACATCGGTGGCTATAGCGACTATGAGTCAGCGCGCCTTGCACGAGGCGGCGCTCGATGAGCCGCCTCGTGCGCCTGGCCGCACTCGTATTGCTGGTGCTGGCTTTGTGTGGCTGTGGTGCCAAGGCGCCCACTGGCGAGGAGGCCGAGCGCCCTGGGTTACCGCAGCTGATTCAGATCACCATTATCCCCGAGCCTACGGCCACGCCCGAGTCTACGGCCACCATTACACCCACGGCGTTGGCCACTACGCCGACAGCTCCCTCTACACCCGCTACACCGGCGCCTACCTCTGAGCCTCTAGCGATCGACCCTGCACGCGTCGTTTCATTTGATGTTGTCTATGGGGAAGGGTTCCCTGTACCCGTCACCCTGGTGGTGCAGGGCGAGTTTGGCGACCTCTGTAGCGAGGTAGGGCGCGTCACGCAAGCGCGTACCACCAAGGGGCTGTCTGTGGGCGTCTATGTTGTGCGTCCCCTCGCGGTGGCATGTGGCGCCGCTCTCAGACCTTTTGAGATCGAGGTGCCGCTAGATATCACCTCGCTGGATGTGGGTGAGTATGAGGTGGCGGTAAATGGCGTCCAGGGCCAGATCAGCCTCAAGATGGGCATGGTTGAGACGCATAACCCTGACCTGCTCTGCGCCACTGCGCTGGATGACCAAACGCAGGCGCGCTTCGAGCTTGGCGACGAGGCCTATTGCTTCTTGCATCCCGATGCCTATGAGGTTATCGATACCGGCGATGCCGTGATCGTAACGGCGCGACAGCGGAGCGATGTGCCCGTACCGCTCATCGGTGAGGTGCGCATCTATGGTCTGGGCCTCGCCGAGGGCTTGACCGCACAGCAGTGGGCAGAGCGGGTGCTCGCTGCCAGCCTGGACGACATCCCCCAGGATGCCTGGTCTGAGACCACCTTTGCTGGGCTGCCCGCAACAGTGGTGGTCCCTGTGCCCGGCGACGAGCCCACGCGCCAGATCTTTGTGCTGCACGACGAGTATGCCTATCGCATAGTCTTTGCGCCTCACCTGCCGCCAGGCGCTGGCGAGCAGGGCGATCTGGCTCGCGCCCTGTTCGACCTGGTGAGTGCCACCTTTGTCTATTACCGCTAGAGAATATTGCTATTTTGACTAATATAGTCAACATTTGGTAACATCAGGGTCATGCACAGATTGGAGGCCCTGATGAGGACCCTGATGATACTGCTGACGCTAGCCCTGCTATCAGGGTGTACCCCCGTTACCACGGCGACGCCTACCGCTACCGTCGAGTCGCTCGCGACGACAACGAC
>JAAYDS010000112.1 GCA_012729155.1 Chloroflexota bacterium
CCCAGCAGCAGCCAGAGGTCGGCCTCGCGGCGCCACCAGCACCAGCCCAGCAACGCCAGCACCAGCAGCAGCGAAGCCGGCAAGAGCCAGGCGTCGAGCCTCAAGCTGCCCAGCACGCCGTGCAGATTGCTCACCCCGCGATCAGAGGCGGCCACCGCCACCCCGCGCCCCAGCCATTGCTGCACCAGCGACGTCAGCCCCTCGGGCTGAAAGGCGGCCGCCAGCAGCGTCAGGCCGCCATACAACGCCGCCGCCAGCACAAAGGGCCGCAGCCGCGCTACAGAAAACAGACGCTCCCGCGGCACCACCAACGCCACACACAGCAGCGGCGCCGTCACCGTCGGCTTGAGCAGCGCCACCGTCAAAAGCAGCGCAACCGCCCAGTCTCGCCGCCAGCCAGGGGTCTGTTGCAGCAGCAACACCGCACCCAACAGCGCCGCCAGCACCAGCAAGATCAACTGCCCATTGCCGATGGCTGCGCCGCTGGCATACATGGCCGGCGCCATCAGCCCCAGCACGGCGCGCTGGCCACGGCTACGCCCGCCACCCTGCACCACGGCCAGGCGCCCCAGCCAGCCCAGCAGCGCCAGCGAGGCCGCCGCCCACAGCCAGCGCGCCGCGGCCAGCGGCAGCCAGCCCAGCCAGGGCCACAGCAGGGCATAGCTGGCCGGCGGATACACCGCTACCCACGACCCAGGGTAGACCGGCTGGCCCGCGAACCAGGCATGCACCTCGCGCCATCGCAAGATCAGATCGACCGCGCCCTCTGGCGAGCCTGGCCACAGTGGCGCCTGGCCCAGCGTCAGCCGCCAGAGCTGATAAAGCAGCCAGGGCACGGCCAGGGCTGCCTGCAACAGCGCCAGGCTGCACAGGGCACGCTCGCCCCACGTCAGCCACCACGCCTCGATAGCCTCTGCCACGCCTCCCGGCCGGCCCTCATGTGTAAAAGTCATTGACACCGCCTCCTGCGGGGCAGTATAATAGAAGCACTGTGCTCTATGCCACCGAACGAGGTGTTACCGTGAAACGAATTCTACTACCGTTGCTCCTGGCGCTGGCCCTGCTGTTGGCCACGCCACTGGCCGCCTCGGCCGACACAGTGTCGGCCACTGTGCAGGCGCCCAAAGGGCTCAACCTGCGCCAGAACCCTGGCCTCGACGCCACCATCTTGCTGGGCCTCTACAACGGCGAGACGGTCACCGTCCTCGACGGCCTCACCACACCCATCTATGCCAACGGTGTGCGCTGGGTCGAGGTGGGCGTGTGGCGCTGGGGCTACTGGTACACCGGCTATGCCGCCTTTGCCTATCTGGACAAATACGGTGCCTATGGCGGCTACCACGAGCCCGTGGGCGAGTGGGGCGGCAGCGATGGCCTCAAGGTCACCGCCGGCGCGCTCAATCTGCGCTGGGGCCCTGGCCTCGCCTATGGCATCGGCCGCGTGGTGCCCTATGGCACCGTGCTTGAAAAGACCGGCGCCGCCACCGTGGCCGCCGATGGCTACAACTGGCAGCAGGTCACCACAGGCGGCGGCCTCTGGGGTGCCAACGCCTGGTTGACGGCCGTACCCTGATCCTTTTTGAACGGTGGCGGGGCGCGCCCTGCCACACCTCCCTGAGACGAGCGTCGATCGCTAGGATGGGCGCTCGTCGTTTGCTGTATCAAGGCAGCGGTCAGGCGCGGGGCAGGCCCGTGCGGGGCTCGTAGCCATGCTTTGCCAGCAGCACATCGAGCCCATCGGCCAGGGCATCGATGGCGCCCAGCAGCTGAGGCTGCGCGCTGCTGGCAGCCCCAAGCACCGCCTGCACATCCTGCACAAAGCCCTCTGGCAGCCAGCAATGGGCCAGCGCAAACGCCACCAGACGCTTTTCGCCGGGGTGTGGCTCATGGTTGAGGGCGAACAGCACGTCAAAGTAGCTGGCCAGTAGCGCCGCCACACGATGGTTGACGCTCACCTGGTCGTCGCGCGCCAGCGCCTTGGCGATCTGTGCGCGGTACGAGGGGATGGCGTTGCGGAGCAGCGGCTGGTTGTGCGCGATGATGGCATCGGCCAGCCCCTGCGGATAGGCGACCTGTGCGCGCGCCTGCAGGGTTGCCAGCCAGCCGTCGCGGTCGAACAGCGGCAGGGCGTCGCGCAGGGTGCGCCAGTGGCAGGTGCTATAGCCCACGCTGGGCTCGTGGCGCAGCAGCACGCGGTCGAGCTGGTCGCTGACCCAGCGTGTATCCCAGTACACCACGTCTACCTCGATGCCGGCGGCACTGAACCAGGCATCGCCCGGGTCCCAGTAGTGCAGCTCGAGCTCGGCGCGGCCGCCGTCGCCCAGTTGAGCCGCCATTTCCTGCCGCGGGGCCAGCGGGGGCTGCCCCGTGATGAACACATAGAGGTCGAGGTCAGACGACGGGCCCGCCGTGCCCGCGGCCACCGAGCCGCCGGCCGCCACCGCCTGCACCTGTGGCAGTGCCGCAAAGCGCCGCGCCAGCTCGGCCGCCAGCGCCAGATGCGCAGTGGCGGGGTCGTCACTCGGCATAGTGGGGCCGCTCGCGCTGCTCTTGCCAGTAGGCCACCACGCCCACCGCAGCCATGCGCTGGTTGGCCCGCAGCCAGGTCGCGCGCAGCTGCTCGCCAAAGGCCGCGCTCTCCAGCACCTGAGCGCAGGGAAAGTCGTCGCACTGCCAGCACCAGTCGTAGCCACGCGCCTCTACACAGGGGCCCACGGGGCAGTCTGCCATGGGGCAGCCGCCGCTGTGGCAGCCCGCACAGCCCCAGTCGCTCAGTTTGGCCAGCACCCGCTCAAAAGCGGGATAGTCGGCCAGCGCCGGCTCCCACGCGCTGAATGCCGCCGCCATGGGGCCAAAGCCCTCGAGCCAGCGCCGCAGCGCGCGGCCATGCTGGGCCACTGGCCCGTCGGTATACGCCGGACACGAATAGCACACCAGCCCACAGGGCGCGATATAGCGCTGCAGCTCTTCTTGCGTCTCCATCGCCGCCTCCCTCGCCAGCCCACCAGGCGTGGCGCTGGCCCTAGCATAGAACGTGGCCGGCCTGCGCGCAAGGGCAAGGGGGGGCGTCGCTAACTCAGTGGACGCCCGACTCGTCTTGCACAGGCTCTTCTTGCGGCAGCTGGCAGCCACGCCACAGGCCATAGCGCGCGTCGCGCCCATGCACCTTGCGGCAACGACATGCCTCGGCACGGACGCACAGATGCAACCCCAAAAACAACGCGCCAGCCACCGCCACCCTGCCCAACACCGTCATACCCAGAAGCGAAGTTACCACCCCAACACCCCCCAGAGTTTGCTCAATCAACTCAGATCGGGCCATGCCTGCTTCTCAGGCCACCGGCCACGTCCTGTCTACCCTCATCAGCCCTCAACCTCGCGCACGCCGCGGCAGCGCGGATAGTTCTCGCAGCCCCAAAAAGGCTGGCCGGCGCGCACACCGCGCTGCGCCGTGCGCAGGACCATCTGCCCGCCACAACGCGGACACTGCGGCGCCTCAGGCGCGAGCGTGTCCACCGTGGCAGCGCAGGGCTCGGCCTCGACAGGCGCGCCGACGGTCGTCTCGTTCAGCGCAGGCGCAACCGCCGCCACAGCAGCCTGGGGCTGCAGCACGGCCTGGCGCAGCCTCTGGCCCAGCTCGGCGGTGGCATAGGCCTGCTGCACCGGCACGCGCACCAGCCCCAAACCCGCCTGCGCCATGGCCTGGTCTACAAAGGCATCGCGCTCGGCGCGACGCGCCAGGCGGTGCGAGGCATCGTCCAGCTCTACCGCCACCAGCGGGCGCAACGTCTGCCGGTCGCAAAGCACATAGTCGAGGTGCTTGCGGTTGATGCGGTTCCACATGGCCCACTGCGCCTCGCCGGCCTCTCGCGGCGCATAGAGTAGGTCGCCCAGGTTGACCTTGCCCAGCACCACCGCCCAGCCGGCGCACGTCTGCAACAGCACATGGTAAAAACTGGCCTCGGCCGGCGAGAAAAGGTCATCGCGCAGCCGATAGCGGGGCACCAGCGTCGTCTCGCTCTCCAACGGGCTGTGCCGTGCGCGGCGCGGCCCCTTATGCACACGATAGACCTGCCGCTCTTGGATGGCATCGGCCGCCACCTTGAGCAAGATCAGCAGCACCGCCGTGAGCCCGATCTTGACGTAAGCATTCGACCAGAGCTCGCCCATGCCCACCCCCTTTGGCCCGGCAACAACGCTATGGCCAAAAACCGCGTGTATTTTATGAAGTCTTTATTACACGTGCAAATTACGGTTTTGTACGTGTACGCTGTTTACGCACGAGCCCCCGCGTGGCGCTGCTGGCATGTCAGCGGCATCGCGGCTATCATAAGGGGCACCAAACACCATCAGCGGAGGTGACCGCATGCGCATCGGATTCATCGGCGTGGGCACCATGGGCGAGCCCATGGCCGCCAGCCTGCTCAAGGCGGGCCACAGCGTGGCCGTGCTGGCGCACCGCAACCGCGCCCCCGTCGAGCGGCTGCTGGCCCAGGGCGCCAGCGAGACCACGGCCGCCGCCGCCCTGGCCGCCCAGGTCGAGCTGCTCTTTACCTGCCTGCCCAACGACGCCGCCGTCGAGCAGGTGCTCACTGGCCCTGAGGGCGTGCTGGCGGGCGCCGAGCGCCCCGCAGGCCAGCCGTCGCTGGTCATCGTCGACTGCAGCACCATCGCCCCCGCCACCTCGCAACGCCTGGCCGAGCAGGCCCGCGCCCGCGGCGCCGAGCTGCTCGACGCGCCCATCTCTGGCGGGCAGGCAGGCGCCCTTGCCGGCACGCTGGCGGTGATGGTGGGCGGCTCGCCCGCTGCCTACCAGCGCGCCCTGCCCGCGCTGCAGGCCGTGGGGCGGTCGATCACCCATGTGGGGCCCAACGGCGCCGCCTTGGCCGTCAAGCTGGGCAACAACCTGGTGGTGGCGGCCGAGCTGGTGGCCATCGCCGAGGCGCTGGCGCTGGCCAAGGCCTCGGGCGTCGACACCGCCGTGGCCCAGCGCATCATGGCCGCCTCGACGGCACGCAGTTACATCCTCAACGAGCGCGTGCCGGGCACCATGCTCACGGGCAACCTGGCGCCCGCCTTTCGCCTCGAG
>JAAYDS010000113.1 GCA_012729155.1 Chloroflexota bacterium
AACCCTGCAACGCCAGACCCTCGACACCTGCGCTCCACAATTTCTACACAGGCCGCTGGCATACTATCAGTGTCGTAGCGAGGGCAGGGGCGCAGCCCCTCCCCGAAGAGATTAAAGGAGTGATATGGGCAAAGTTTGGAAGATGGTCGGTCTGATGGCTGGGATGGCGCTGGTCGGTCTACTGGCGGTGACGCCGGTGGCGGCCCAGGAGCCTGTGCAGGGCGCCGATGAGGCCCCTGTGCCCATGACGCAGATGTGGCAGCGCATGCGCCAGTGGCTCAACCGCGAGAACGCGCCCGCTGAGCGCCCCTTTGTGGACGAGGACGGCGACGGCGTGTGCGATGTCTGCGGCAACGTGCCCGGCGAGTTCGCCGGTGGCCGTGGCTGGCGTGGGCAGGGGCCTAACGGCGACGGCGTGCGCCAGTTCGTCGATGAGGATGGCGACGGCGTGTGCGACGTGTGCGGCAACGTGCCCGGCGAGGGCCAGTTTGTGGACCAGGATGGCGACGGCGTGTGCGACCTGTTCGATGGCGAGCGTGGCGCCGGCCGCCGTTGGCAGAGCGAGGACGGTCAGCCCCTGGGCGGCATGATGCGCGGCCGCGGCATGCGCGGTGCGGGCAACGGCCAGGCCCAATAACCGCCTCTCAACCCAGAAGCGCCCCCCGGAGCACACGCTCCAGGGGGCGCTTTGTTGTATGGCGCTAGCGTCGGTTGAGGGTGGCGCCGAGCCGTGGCCCTGCGCTTGGGCCCGCCCCGCGCCGCGTCGCCAGCAGGCTCAACAGGTAGCCCGTGCCCGCCACCAGGATGATGCTGGCCCCCGAGGTGAGGTTCCACGCATACGACAGCCACAGCCCCAGCGTGGTAAAGGCCACGCCCAGCAGCGCCGAGAGCGCCATCATGGGCACAATGCCGCGCACCAGCCGCCCGCTGATGGCTGGCGGAATCGTCAGCATGGCGATGACCAGAATCAGCCCCACCACGCGCATCAGCATCACCACCGTCAGCGCGATCATGCCCAGCAGCAGCGCATAGATGCCGCCCACCGGCACGTTCTGCACTGTGGCAAAGGTCTCGTCGAACGAGACGGCCAGCAGCTCTTTGTAGAACAGCGTCACCAGCGCCACCACCAGCACGTCGAGCCCCGCGATCACCAGCAGCTCGAGCCGCTCGACGGCCAGGATGCTGCCGAACAGGTAGCTCATCAGATCGACCTTGTAGCCGCGGGTGAGGTCGACCAGCACGATGCCGATGGCCATGCCGATGGCCCACAGCACGCCGATGATGGTGTCGGCGCGCTGGCGCGTGCGCCGCTGTATATGGCCCATCAGCGCCGCCGCCAGCAGGCTGAACAGGATGGCCCCCAGCAGCGGCCAGTAGCC
The DNA here is from genome assembly GCA_012729155.1 of Chloroflexota bacterium. Taxonomy (GTDB): domain Bacteria; phylum Chloroflexota; class Anaerolineae; order UBA1429; family UBA1429; genus JAAYDS01. The sequence goes on from JAAYDS010000113.1 coordinate 1,380, forward strand.
AGGGCGCGGATCGCGCGCCGCCGCGCTGCCCGCAAAGAGCACCGGCACCACCATGTATTTGACATAATAGCCCAGGCCGATGCCGCCATAGGCCGCGTGGGCGATGCCGCCGCTGATAAAGACGATACGCTTGACCACCACATAGGTGCCGATGATGCCGCAGGCGACGCTCACCAGCAGCCCCGCCAGCAGCGCGTGGCGCATGAACGTGAATTGCAGGGCCTCGGCCAGGGCGTTGATCATGATCGGCGCTGCTCCTCGTCGCGGTAGCGTTGGATGGCCTCGATGGCATGTTCGGCGAACACGCGGTGCGGCACGCCGTGGGCCACCAGGTCGATGGGGCATTGATAGGCCAGCTCGACCATCTCGGGGGTGAGGTGATCTTGCCCGTGGTAGAACAGGTGGCGGTTGAGGCAGCCCACCGACTTGACATACGACGAGACGGCGCCCATATCGTGCGAGACGAGCATGATGGTGACGCGCTCGTTCAGCTCGCGCAGCAGCTCATAGATGCTGGTCGAGACGCGCGGGTCGACGCTCGACGTGGGCTCGTCGAGCAGCAGGATCTCGGGGCGGCCGGCGAGCGCACGGGCGATATAGACGCGCTGGCGCTGCCCCCCCGAGAGCTCGCCGATGGCGCGACGCCGCAGATCGAGCATGTCGACGCGGCGCAGGGCGTCGGCCACGGCGTCATCGTCTGCGCTGGTGTAGCGGCGCAGCGGCGGGCGCTTGCCCAGGCGGCCCATGCGGGCCACATCCCACACCGAGATGGGAAAGTCATGGTCGAACTCGACCACCTGCGGCACATAGCCGATGTGCCGTCGGCCCGAGGCTACCGGCTCGCCCATCACCGTCACCGTGCCGCGCGTGGGCGCCAGCAGCCCCAGCAGCACCTTGAGGAGCGTGGTTTTGCCGCCGCCGTTGGGGCCGATGATGCCGATGAAATCGAGGGCATAGACGTGCAGGTTCACGGCCTCGAGCACCGGCTCGGGCCCATAGCCGGCCCACAGGTCCTCGACGTGGATCACCTCGGTGCGGTCGTTGCGGATGGCGACTGGCTCTGCAATGGCTGTCATGGTCGCCTCACTGTGGCTCGCTGCTGGCAGGGGCCAGCGCCTGACGAAAGGCCTCGGCCACGGCGCGCATGTTGTCTAGCCAGTCCTCGGCCAGCGGGCTGATCAGCAACACCTCGCCGCCGATCTCGCGGGCGATGGTCTCGGCGTCGGCGGTGCTCATCTCGGGCTGGGCAAACACCACGCGGATGCCTTCGGCCCGCGCCATGGCGATCAACGCGGCCAGCTCTTGCGCGCTGGGCTCTTGGCCGCCCACCTCGATGGCGATCTGCTCGAGGCCATAGTCGCGCGCAAGATAGCCCCACGCCGGATGAAACACCATGAACCTGGCGCCCTGCAGGCCAGCGAGGGTGGCGCGCAGGTCGGCATCCAGCGCGGCAATGTCGTCGAGCAGGGCCGTAAGGTTGGCGTCGTAGGCGGCGGCGTGGTCGGGGTCGAGCTCGACCAGGGCGCTGTGGATGGTCCGCGCCTGCTGCGCCACCAGTTGCGGCGAGACCCACACGTGGGTGTCCAGCTCCTCGTCATGGGCGTGATCATCCGCGTCTTTATCGCCAGCGTCGCCGCTCTCGGCGTCGTCATCGTGCTGATGGTCTTGTAGCGGCAGCAGGGCGATGCCCGCCGTGGTGTCGACGACGCGCATAGCGGGGTTGGCCGCGGTGATGCGCCCCAGCCAGACGTCTTCAAAGCCCCCGCCGATGGCAAAGTAGAGCGAGGCCTTGCTGATGGCCACCAGCTGCTCGGGCTTGGGCTCGTAGGTGTGCGGGCTGTCGCCAGGGCCCACCATCACACTGACATCGACATGCTCGCCGCCGATGCGCTCGACGAAATAGCGCTGCGGCGGCACGCTCACCACCACGCCCAGGCGGCCGTCGGGCGAGGGGGCGGCGCTGCGGGCGCAGGCCGACAGGGCCGGCAGCAGTGTCAGCGTCAGCAGCAGGGCGAGCAGGGCCGGCACACGCCGGCGTTGGCTGGCAGGGGGCATGTCAGGCTCCTCGAGGGGCAGGGTGGTGCGGCGTCGGGTCTGCCGGCCCGCCAGTGGCCTGGCAGGCGGGGCAGAGGCCGGTTAGCTCGAGCAGGTGCTCGGTGATGCGATAGCCGGTGCGCGCCTGCACGCTGGCCACCAGCTCGTCGAGCCCCTGGCAGGGGAACTCGACCAGCCGATGGCAGCCGCTGCAGAGCAGATGGTGCCGATCGGCGCCGGCGCAGGCGTAGGCGTGGCGCTCCTGATCGCTGTGCACGCGGCGCACCAGGCCCAGCTCGTCGAGCAGGGCCAGCGTGCGGTAGACGGTCACCAGCCCAAGGGGGGCATAGATGGCGCGGCCACGCTCATAGAGCTCTTGCGGGCTGAGGCCGGCGTGCTCTGCCTCGAGCACCTGCAGCACCGCCAGGCGCGCCCGTGTGAGGCGGTGACCGGCGGCGCGCAGGGCCCTGGCTGCGGCTGGCAGCGGGTTGTCCATGGCGCCTCTCGCAGTTGAAAAACGTTATCAGTAGCTGGAGTATGGCATAACTGAAAACGGTTGTCAACAAGGGGGGCGGCTTTGGGTCACGCCCGACGTCAAAGCGTCGGGCGCCCAGCTGTGCCGTGAGCGCAGGCTACCTCGCTGGCGGCCGCCAGCTCAATCGGCCAGTGCCCCCGCTGGCCGCGCCGAGGCGATGGCCGCTGTCACCATCTCGTCGGGCACCTCAAAGAGCCCCAGCCGCCCGCGGTAGGGCACCGGCTCTTCAAAGTAGTGCGGCTCGGCTAACACCCAGCCATAGGGGCCGTTGAACCATTCAGAGCTTGACGCGGTGACCACGTCGGCCAGGGTCACAAAGCCCACCAGCCCGCCGGTGTAGGGTGGGTCATCATAGTCGCCGCCGTTCTCTCGCGCCCAATCGCGCACGTCGAGCACGGCGTCGCGGTCCACGGTCAACCCGGCGTGGATCAGCATGCGCCCGCGGTAACGGGTGGTCCAACTGCGGTTCTCGATGTCTTTGTGGCCGAACACGATCAGGTCGGCCCACGGCTGGTGGATACTGATGGCCTTCATCTGTGCTGCTCCTCTCCAGGGCCGCCACCTGCGGCCTACAGCAGCAGTATAGCCGCCACCGACGACAGCCGGTGACGTGGCCGCCCGCGCACCCGCGCGGGCCCCTTGACGCCGTGCGAGGGCTCGCCTACCATGCGGGCAGGCCCACAGGGTGGCCGCGCAGTTGCCGCTGCCCTTACGCGAGGAGGCGCCCATGTCTGACTTTACGACCCACCCGCCCGAGCCGTCTGTTGTCGCCGACATGACCACCTTCCCCGGCGAGGCGGGCGACGTTCGCGCTTATCTGGCGCGGCCCAACCAGCCCGGCCCGCACCCCGGCGTGCTCATCTGCCACGAGAACCGCGGCCTGCTGCCCCACTTTTGCGATGTGGCGCGCCGCCTGGCCGCTGCAGGCTATGTGGCCATGGCCGTCGACGTGCTCTCGCGCGAGGGCGGAACCGATGCCGCCGAGCCCGCCATCATACCCGAGGTGCTCAATGCCCTGCCGCGCGAGCAGATCGTGGCGGATTTTCACGCCGGCGTGCGCTTTTTGCAGGCCCAGCCCGATGTGCGGGCCGACCGCATCGGCATGATGGGCTTTTGCTTTGGCGGCGGCATCACCTGGCGCTGCGCCACGCAGATCCCCGAGCTGCGCGCGGCGGTGCCCTTTTACGGGCCCAACCCGCCCCTCGAGGATGTGCCAGACATCCAGTGTGCGGTGCTGGCGCTCTATGGCGAGAACGATACGCGCATCAACGCCGGCATCGACGCCATCACCGCCGAGATGGTGGCCCACGGCAAGGTGTTCAGCAAGCTGATCTACCCAGGGGCCGACCACGCCTTTTTCAACGACACCGGCCAGCGCTACCACCCCGGGGCCGCCACCGACGCCTGGGCGCGGCTGCTGGCCTGGTTCGAGTACTATTTGATGATGTGAGGGCGCTGGGGGCTAGGGCGAGCCCCCAAACGGCGCGGCGTCAGCTGCGCTGCCTGGGCGGGGGCTCGCGGCGGTCGAACAGGTAGTGGCAGCAGAGATACTCGCGGCCGCCGCGCGCGGCAAAGGTTTCGGCGCACGCCAGAAAGAACAGCCGCCACTGGGCCACGCGCCGCCGCACCTGCTCGGGGCCATAGGCCGCCGCCATGATGGCCTCGACCGCTGGACGCTGATCATCGAGCCGCGCCAGCCAGGCGCGCAGCGTGCGGGCATAGTGGCGGCCATCCACCAGCCACTGCTCGGCGATGGCAAAATCGCGCGCAAAGTGCAGCAGCAGATCGGCCGAGGGCATGGTGCCCCCTGAGAAAAAGGTGCGCGCCATCCAGTCGCCGCTCTCGTCGGTGGCAAACTCGCCAGGCGTATCGCGGTGGCAGAGGATGTGCACGAACAGCCGCCCGCCAGGCCGCAGAAAGCCGGCCACGCGCTGCAGCAGCAACGCATAGTTCTTCATGTGCTCGAACATCTCGACCGAGACCACACGGTCGTAGCGGCCATCGTGGGCGCCATCGGCGCCAAAGGTGAGCATGTCGGCGGTGAGCACCGTCAGGTTGGCCAGCCCGCGCTGCCGCGCCTGCCGGCAGATGTGCTCGCCCTGCGTGGCCGAGTTGGACATGGCGGTGATGCGGCTGTGGGGATAGTGCTCGGCCAGCCACAGCGCCAGCGAGCCCCAGCCACAGCCCAGCTCGAGCACGTCCTGGCCGTCGCGCAGGTCGGCCCGTGCGCAGGTGAGGGTCAGCATGGCCTCTTCGGCCTGGGCCAGGGTGTCGACGCCTGCGGGCCACAGGCAGCACGAGTATTTGAGGCGCGGGCCCAGCACCGTCTCAAAGAACGCGGTGGGCACCTGATAGTGCTGGTCGTTGGCAGCGTCGGTGGCCAGGGCGATGGGCGCGGCGCTCAGGCGCGCCAGCAGGGCGTGGCGGGCGCCATCGCGCTGGTCGATGGTGAGGCGGTCACGGCGGCGCGCCGAGATGCGCTGTGCCACCCGCAGCACGGCGATGAGCAGCCAGTCTGGCACGCGGCCGGTCTCGACGAGGTCATGGTACCACATGGCGCTGCTCCAGTGAGGGGCGTGCGGCCCTGTGAGAGCGGCCGCCGCAGGCGCGATGGGGGGCAGGCGGCGCCTGCCCCAGCGTAGTCTTGCGGCTAGGCCAGTTTGTGGCCGCAGTTGGCGCAGAACTTGCCCTGGGCCGGCTGGCCGCATTGCGGGCAGGTGGCCGGTTGCGGCGCCACCTCGAGCTTGCCGCCACAGTGCGGGCAGAACTTGCCGCCCTCGACGGGCTTGCCGCAGTGCGGGCAGGTGCTGGCGGCGGCTTGCGGCTGCACCATCGGGCTGCCGCACTCGGCGCAGAACTTGGTGCCCTTGGGGGCCGTCCAGCCGCAGCCCTCGCGCGGGCAGCGAGCCAGCTCGGTTTCAGCCTGTTGCGCGGCCGTCTGGGCCTGCTGTGCGGCGGCTGCCGCCTGCTGGATGAACCCGCCCAGCCCCAGCGCGCTGGCAAAGCCCTTGACCACACGGCCGGCCTGCTCGGCCTCGGCCTCGGCCATCTCGTCGCGGCGGGGGCTGTCTTCCTCGCAGGTGTCGCTCTGCTGATCAAAGCAAGAGAGGCAGGCGATGCGCAGGCACACGGGGCACAGCCGAAAGCGCTCTTGCACCTGCTCCCAGGCGCGCTCGACTTGCGCCGGCGTGAGGCTGTAGCTGTAGCGCGGGTCTTCGCCCGTCACCTCATCGGCGATGGCCCCCACCAGCGGCACGCGCCGCAGCAGGCCGCCCACGGCCTGCCGGCCGATCTCGCGGCCGGGCGAGGCCACCGTCTCGGGCGTCGAGCGGTGCTCACGATCGCAGATCTCACAATAGAACACGGCATAGGGGCCGATCCCGTCATTGCGGACGTCGTAACGCGGCATGCGGTTTGCGGCTGGCATGGCGATGCTCTCCTCTGGTCCAGGTTTCGCGCGCATGATAGCGCGGCCCGTGGCGCTGTCAAGGGCCAGAGCGCCGGTTTGCGGCCCACCGCAGGGGCAGCTATCATGCGCGCGACCTTTTTTTCTACAGAGCGAGGTGAGGCGGGCATGGCGAGTCGATTCGACCGGATGATTGCGCGGCTGGGCACCGACAGCGTCAAATGGGGGCTGTATGGCGACGACGTGCTGCCCATGTGGGTGGCCGATATGGACTTTCAGTCGTCGCCCGAGATCATCGCGGCGCTGCACGAGCGGGTGGCCCACGGCATCTTTGGCTATGGCAGCGACCCGCACGAGCTCAAAGAGGTGTTCTGCGAGCGCCTGATGACGCGCTATGGCTGGGCCGTCTCGCCCGAAGACGTGGTGACCATCCCCGACGTCTCGGTGGGGTTCAACCTGGGCTGCCAGGCGGCCGGCGGGCCCGGCGAGGGCATCGTCATGCACACGCCCATCTATCACCCCATGCTGCGCGTGCCCGGCAATGCCGGCATGGTGGGCCAGTTGATGCAGCTCGACCGCGACGCCGACGGCCGCTACACGTTCGACGACGTCAAGATGCGCCGTGTCATCAGCCCCTGCACGCGTGTGTTCTTGCTGTGCAGCCCGCACAACCCGGTGGGGCGCGTGTGGCAGCCCGACGAGCTCGAGCGGCTGGCGCAGGTGTGCCTCGAGCACGAGCTGACCATCGTCTCTGACGAGATCCATTGCGATCTGCTCTACAGCGGCGTCAGGCACACGCCCATCGCCACGCTGGCGCCCGAGGTGGCTGCGCACACCATCACCCTGATGGCGCCCAGCAAGACGTTCAACGTGGCGGGGCTCAAGTGCGCCTTTGCCATCATCACCAACCCCGAGCTGCGCCACCGTTACGAGCGCGCCCGCCGTGGGCTGGTGCCCGGCGTCAACCTGCTGGCCTATAGCGCCGCGCTGGCCGCCTACCGCGACAGCGACGAGTGGCTGCGGGCGCTGCTGGTCTACCTCGAGGAGAACCGCGACCATCTGGCGCGCTTTGTGGCCGACGAG
>JAAYDS010000114.1 GCA_012729155.1 Chloroflexota bacterium
GGTCGGTCTCCATAAAAAACCGATGCATGCGAATATGCTCTAGCAGCCGCACATAGTCACCAGGCATGGTGAGCCGGATATCCTGGTCTGGCCGAAGCCGATCAAGGCCCGTCTCTTCGAGAAACTCGCGATAGGCACCCAGAAGGTCCAGGTCATCGAGAGTGAGATCTGCCGTCACCGGCACGCGACTCTGCACCTCGATCACCTCGGCATCGATGAACTTGCGTCCCTTCTGGCGGCCCACCGAAACACGATGGTGACCGTCGACCACAAAGTAGGCATCGCCAACCTTATAGAGCGAAACGGCCGGCAGGGTGACGCCCGAGAGCATGGCCGAGTCGACGCTGAGCCACTTACTGCGCGAGTGCCTTTGCGTGGGCAGAAAGGCGCGGTCGAAATCGCGGCTGCGCCCGAGGCTTCCGATGATCTTGTCGACGGGCACGGCCTCGAGTCCACGATAGCGCTGCGTGGTAAAGCGCAGCGTACGCTTGACGTCCTCATAGGGCACCAGGCCGACATTCTGCCCCGTGAGATTGGCCCATAGGCGCCGCAACCGAGCATTGCGCTGCGCCTTGGTATAGTCCTCACGGGCACGGCCAGATAGAGAGTCTTCTGTCATCCTCTGTCTCATTCTGATATATACAAGTGGCTAACTATAGCACGAGGGCACACATTCAGTGAATAGCGCTCCATCAATGGGTGGCGCAAGCAATGCAGGGGTCAAAGGCGCGCACCACGCGGCCCACAGCCCGCTCCAGCTCGAGGCTGATGCCCGCAGAGGAGACATAGCGTCGCGCAGCCACCAGCAGCGCCCGCTCGATGGCGAGCATGTTGTGTTGTGTGGGAATGACAAAGCGCGCCGAGGTCACCAGCCCCCCCTGCACCTCATAGTGGTGGATCAGCGGCCCACGCGGCGCCTCAATCAGCCCGCAACCCTGTCCATCGCGCAGGGTGCAACCAACCCACAGGTCGTCGCCATCCAGGTCTTGCTCCAGCAGCTCGATGGCCCGCTCTATGGCATAGACGAGTTCGATCCCGCGCGCCACATCGAACAGCAAGATCGCGTGCGCCGGATAGCCCCACTCTTGCCAAAAACGCTCGGTATAGGCCCTCGCCATCGGAGTCGTCGGATGAGGGTCGATGTTGAGCCGTGCCAGCGAATTAGCTCGCACCAGTTCGCCCTGATAGAGGGTGCCATCCGAGTAGCTGCCTTCAATGGGTACGTCGGTGAGGTGCTCGGCATAGTCGCACGGGGGAAAAGCCGCCTGCACCGACCCATCTGGCGCCATGACGCGCAACCGGTCGCCGTAATAGGCGTGCCCACGGTCGATGGCTGCAAGATAGTAGGTCGGGCTGTCGTCGCCCAGCGTGCCGATGCGGTCGTGCAGGCCCTCGAACAGATCCCAGTAGGCATCGACCAAAAAGCTAGCCCTTGTGAGGGCCTGATTGAGGCTGGCACGCATCTCGGCAGCAGCCCGCGGCGCGATGCCGCCCGATACGCCGCCGACCACCGCCCGCACCGGGTGGATGAACTGCCCGCCGGCCAGGGTGATCAGCTGTGTGCCTGCGCGTCGTACGGCCAACGCCCGTGGCGCGATCTTGCTGTGCACCTCGCCGAGGTGAAACAGGCTGGGCACCCCTGCCTGGCCGGGCAGGTCTGGCATGGTGAACAAAAAGAGCGACGTCGCCTGGTTCTGGATGACCTGCCCCAACATCATCAGCTCGCGAATGCACACCGCCTTGGGCGGCACAGTGACGCCCGCGAGATTCTCCAGCGCCTTGACCGCCGCTAGATGGTGCGCAGTAGAGCACACCCCACATATGCGCGGCACAATGATGGGCATCTGCTCGGCGGGCGCGCCCTGCACAAAATGCTCAAAGCCGCGCAGCTCGGTGGCCTGGAAATGAGCCGAGAGCACGCGCTCGCCAGCAAGATTGATGACCACGCGCGCATGGCCCTCGATGCGGCTCAAGGGAATGGTAAGAGTGGTCATCACAGCACCTTTTCTATGTCGCGGGGGGCGCCAGCATAGTCGGCGAACTGGAACACAAAAAGCGACAACCCAGGAGAACGGAGCTCGGCGTCGATCTGCTCGCGAGAGATGGCCGTCATCCGCTCAAATACGCGCTTGATGGCCGCAAACCATTCATCGGCCGAGCGCGAGATAAAGCCATTGGAGGGTCCACGACAACCCACGCACGGGTGGCCAGCGCGCGTACAAGGCGCGCCACAGCCGCCACGCGTCGAAGAGCCGATGCAGAGATACCCCTGGTTGATGAGACACACCTCAGGGTCGATGGCCACGCCGCTGTGGCGCGCCAGGCGGTCAGGGCGGTCACGGGTCTTGATGCGGCCACAATCCTGACAGACCGTTTTTGCCGGTTCAAAAGGCTCGCCTAGCTTGAGCGCAGCCTCAAAGAGCCGCGGCGTTGGCGGGCAACCAGGCAGATACAGGTCAACCGACACCACCGCATCCACCGGGCGCAGCTGAGGTAACAGCCGTGGCAGGTGCCGTCGACTGGTATCATCGAGGAACACCCGCCTGGCGCTCTCGCGGTTGCCCAGATTGGCTACCCCGCCAGAGAGGGCGCACGTGCCCACCGCCACCACGCGTCGCGCGCGGTGTGCTGTCTGCTGCAAGCGATGCAGGTCATCATCGCTGTAGACCGCACCGCTCACCAACAAGGTGTCAACCGGCGGCAGGTCTTCGGCCGATAGAACCAGGGGCATGTAGACCAGTTCCTGCTGACTGGCCCATACATCGGCATTGAGCAGCGATACTTCGCAGCCCGAGCAGCCCGAGAGCTGTAACACCGCAAAGGTCGGCGTCGCCACAGCCGTACTATCACTCTGTGCAGAAGATGTTTGGTTCATGGCACCTCAGTCATTGATGGCAGTGCTGCGAGCAGTTCGCGGGCCAAGGCTCGCTCGCCAGGGAAGGTCGTGCCGTATGCCCCGAGAAAGTCGACGATGGTCGCTCTGCAACCCAGCCGGCGAGCCACCAATACGATTTTGGCCAGGGCCTCATCTTGTGGGTCATAGTTGGCGAACCAGAGCATAAAGCGTTGCGGATAGCCCGTGGGCGCCTCGCTGAGCAACTGATAGAACACTGTCCCCGCCACGCCCGGGCTCTGCACCACGTCGGCTGGCGACATCTCAGTGCCTCGATAGCCTTCGCCCTTTATCAGATGCGCGCAGGCCCCTGCTGCGGCCAGCCCGGGCGGCGACCCTGCCTCTAGATCCTGGCAGTAGATCGTCTCCAGGGCGATCCCCAGCCCCTGCGTCAAGACGCTGCCTGGGGGGCTAGGCAGCCCATCACAAGCGGGCTCAGAGCAGGGCGAGGGTCCATAGCCCTGGCCGGCCAGCACCAGCAGCGCCTGGCCAACGGCTCGCGCCAACTGCGGCGCGGCAGGTGCCAGCATTGCAGGATCAGTGATGGGAACCCCAAGGGCCAGCTCAAGGCACACCTGGTCATAGAGCCCCTGCACGCAGATGTCCGTCACTAGGCCCGCCTGCTGCCCAAGAACCAGCACAGCCCGGTTATCTGCCGCCCTCGCCGCCGCCGGCCGCAGCCCCGAGGCCGAAAAGGCTGCCATCGTGCGTTCATATACGTTCAGAAGACGCGCCAGCGGTTCGTCCTCAGCCAGATAGGCCTCAAGGGCGGCATAGCGAGGGTCGTCCTCAGGCAGCTGCGCATAGCCATCATCCCGCTGTTCTACCAGCACACACGGATGCGCCGTGGGCAGCACATAGACGCTGCAGCCCAACAGCGCCACCACAAGGGCCAACACCACGGCAAAACGCGCCACGCTATGACAGCTCGTCATCCTAGCCTGCATCGTTGCAGGCATTGTAGCACAGCACGGGCCCCTGTGGGGGCAAAACCGTGGCCCGTTGGCCGCATTGTGGATTCGCCTTATAATGGTCGCGTATACACGACTGCATCATCAGGCGGAGGTTGCCCAGATGAAGGTGCTCGTCACCGGTGGCGCCGGGTTCATCGGTTCGCATGTCGTCGATGCCTGTCTCGCAGCGGGCCATGACGTGAGCGTGGTGGATGATCTCTCCACCGGCAAGCAGGCAAATGTCAACGTTGCAGCGCACTTTTACCAGGTAGACCTGCGTGACGCGGCCGCTCTCGAGCGCGTGTTCGAGCGCGAGCGGCCCGAGGCCATATGCCACCTGGCTGCCAAAGCCAACGTGCGCGAGTCAATGGAAAAGCCTGTGCTCTATGCCGAGGTCAACATCATCGGCTCTCTCAATCTGCTGCAGCTCGCCCGCCAGTATGGCGCCAAGAAGATGGTCTATGCCTCTACAGGGGGCGCCTGCTACGGCGAGCCGGTCTATCTGCCCGCCGATGAACAGCATCCCATCAACCCGCTCGACCCGTACGGAGCGAGCAAGCACCACGTCGAGCACTACCTATACCTCTACCGCCTGCACTTTGGCATCGATTATGTGGTGCTGCGCTTCCCCAACGTTTTTGGCCCGCGGCAAGACCCTCACGGCGAAGCCGGCGTGGTGGCTATTTGGACGGCACAGATGATGGCGGGCGAAGAGGCCCGTATCTATGGCAGCGGCGAACAGGAGAGAGACTTTGTCTATGTAACCGATATCGCGCGCGCCAACGTGTTGGCTCTTGAGAATGGTAGCGGCCTGATCGCGAACCTGGGGTCTGGTGTGGGCACCTCGATCAATCAGCTCTTTGAGATGCTCAAACAGAGCACGGGCTACGCAGGCCCGCAGGTGCATTCACCCGCCAAGCAAGGCGAAGTGTTCAAGAGCTATATCACCAACCAGGTGGCGCGCGAAGAGCTGGGTTGGGAGCCGACTATCTCGCTGCAAGAGGGGCTGGATCGCACTGTCGCCTATTTCCGGCAGGTCTAGCCGCCCGTCTCCAACCGGAACCAGGCGAAAGGAGTCTATCATGGCCAAATACGCTCTGGGCGTAGATTTCGGTACAGAGTCGGCACGTGCGATGCTGGTCGACCTGACCAATGGTGCCGAGATCGCGCAGGCGGTCTGCGAGTATCCCGATGGCGTCATCGACGAGATGCTACCAGGCACCAGTATCCGCCTCGAGCCCGATTGGGCCTTGCAGAACCCGGCAGACTATGTGACCTGTTTCCAACAGGCCGTGCGACAGGCGGTGGCCACGAGTGGCGTGTCGGCCGAGGACATCATCGGCATTGGCATCGACTTTACCGCCTGCACCATGCTGCCCACCAAAGCCGATGGCACCCCCTTGTGCTATCTGCCCGAGTATCGCAACAATCCTCATGCCTGGGTCAAACTGTGGAAGCACCACGCCGCACAGCCCGAGGCCAACCTGATCAATCAGGTGGCCGCCGAGCGCAACGAGCCCTGGCTCTCGCGCTATGGCGGCAAGATCTCGTCCGAGTGGTTCTTTCCCAAGAGCCTGCAGATCCTCAATGAAGCGCCCGAGATATACCAGGCCGCCGACCGACTGATCGAGGCAGCAGACTGGATCGTGTGGCAACTCACCGGCGTCGAGACGCGCAACGCCTGCACCGCTGGCTACAAGGCCATCTGGAGCAAGCGAGATGGCTTTCCTAGCCCTGACTATTTTGCGGCGTTGCACCCGCAGATGCGCAACATCGTCGCCGAAAAGATGAGCACCAGCATCTTGCCGCTGGGGGCACGCGCCGGCGGGCTCACTCCCGACATGGCCGCCGCCACCGGCCTCAAGCCGGGCATAGCCGTGGCCGTTGCCAATGTAGATGCGCACGTGGCCGTTCCTGCCGCCACTGTCACCGGCACTGGCCGCATGGTGATGATCATGGGCACCTCGACCTGCCACATGGTGGTGGGCGATGAGCCCAAAATCGTGCCGGGCATGTGCGGCGTAGTCGAGGACGGCATCTTGCCCAATCTGGCCGGGTTCGAGGCAGGTCAGTCTTGCGTGGGTGATCACTTTGCCTGGCTCGTCGAGCATTGTGTGCCGGCCGATTATGAGCGCGAGGCCCAGGCGCGCGACCTCAACCTGCACCAACTGCTCGAGGAAAAGGCCTCTGCGCTCAAGCCAGGCGAATCTGGCCTGCTCGCCCTGGACTGGTGGAACGGAAACCGCTCTGTGCTGGTCGATGTCGACCTGACCGGCCTGTTGCTGGGCGCAACTCTGGCGACCCGCCCCGAAGAGATCTATCGCGCATTGATCGAGGCCACGGCCTATGGCACTCGGGTGATCATCGAGGCCTTTGAGGCCAACGGCGTGGCCGTCAACGAGATCGTAGCGGCGGGTGGCCTGCCCGAGCGCAACCGTATGCTGATGCAGATCTATGCCGACGTCACCGGACGTGAGTTCAAAGTGGTCGGCACCGCGCAAGCCGGCGCACTCGGCTCGGCGATGCATGGCGCCGTGGCAGCTGGCGCCGCCGCGGGCGGTTACGATACGATCGCTGACGCTGCCGCCAGGATGGCGCGTCTTCAAGCTATCGTCTACCGGCCTATCGCAGCACACGAGGCCGTGTACGATCGGCTCTATGCCGAGTATGTGCGCCTGCACGACTATTTCGGGCGCGGTGAGAACGACGTCATGAAACGTCTCAAGACGCTGCGAGCCCAGGTACTGGGCTAATGGGCACGAACGATGACAAGGGCCAGGCTAATCGCCTGGCCCTTTGCTGCTAGAGCAAGGTCACCGGATCGATATCGACCCGCCAGCCCAGCGGCAATCGCAGGTCACTGAGCAGCGCGGTCAGATGCTGGCCACGCACCATCACCTGCCAACGCCACTTGCCTCGTTCGCGTTGAAAGTAGGGCGGGGTAGGCCCGATCACGTTAGTGCCATAGAGTCCGAGCAGAGCAATACGTGTGTTCAGCATATCGACCAGTCGCGACGCCTCTCCTTGGGCGCGTGTAGCGTCGGCGTCAGCATACTCTAACCGTGCCAATGGCCTGTAGGGGGGATAACCCATCTCGCGCCGAAAGCCCAGCTCGGCCTCGGCAAAACCCTCATAGTCGTGCCGCATGGCGGCCTGAATGGAAGGATGCTCTGGCTGATAGGTCTGGATTATGACCCGTCCCGGCAACACGCTGCGCCCTGCACGCCCCGCCACCTGCGTCAGCAATTGAAAGGTGCGCTCGCCAGCATACAGATCGGGCAGGTGCAGCGAGATATCGGCCAACACCACACCCACCAGCGTTACCCGCGGCAGATCGAGCCCCTTGGCCACCATCTGCGTGCCCACCAATACATTGGCCTCGCGCCGCGCAAACCGCTCCAGAAGGGCGTCGTGGTCTTGTACTGAGGTGGCTGTGTCGCTATCCCAGCGCAGCGTGACGGCTTGCGCATACCCTAGCTGTACCTCGCGCTCAACCCGTTCGGTTCCGGCGCTGAGGTAGCGGATACGCCGACCGCCGCACTGTGGGCAGAGGCTTGGCACCGGCGCACGACGCCCGCAGTGGTGGCAGTACAACATCAGCGGCTGCTCATGGTAGGCCATAGCCACCCGACAACGTGGACACTCGAGGACGTGGCCACAGTCGCGGCATACAACGGCGCTGGCTGTGCCACGGCGGTTGACAAACAGAATGGCTTGCTCACCCGCTGCCAGCGTCTCGCGTAAAGCCACATCGAGAGGCCGACTGAACATGGCGCTGTGGCCCGCTCGCAGCTCTTCACGCATATCGACCACCTGCACCTGCGGCAGATCGGCATAGAGAGCATCGCCGTTACTGGCGGTGTAGCGCGAATGCGCGGCGCCGCTCTCGGCCAATAGCTGGCCGATGACGCCGCGGTGCCCCATAACGCGGCGGGGCAGGGCCAACAGCCGTAGTTCACCCTGACATGCGCGATAGTACGTGCCCAGATCGGGCGTCGCGCTGCCCAACACCACCGTGGCGCCGGCCAATCGCCCCCTTTCGATGGCCACCTCACGGGCATGGTAGTGCGGAAGTTGTTGGTCTTGCTTGTAGGTCCACTCGTGCTCCTCATCGACCACCACCACGCCAAGCCGCTGCACCGGCGCAAAGATGGCCGATCGCGCCCCTACCACCACCCGCAGTTCGCCGGCCCGAATACGCCGCCACTGATCATAACGCTCACCAGGCGACAGGGAGCCATGCATCACCGCCAGCACCTCGGGGAAGCGTGCCCCAAAACGTCGAATGGTCTGGGGTGTGAGAGCGATCTCGGGCACGAGCACAATCGCACTGCGCCCCTGCTCCAGCGCGCGCGCAACGGCGCGTAGATAGATCTCGGTCTTGCCCGAGCCAGTCACTCCCTGTAGCAGAAAGGGCCGACCGGCTGGCGCATCGAGGTCGGCAGCGATCGCCTCCCAGGCCCCCTCCTGATCGGGCGTGAGCTGCGGCGGCGCGATGGGCACAAAGCGGGTGCCTGCCAGAGGGTCGCGCCAGACCTGCTCGCGGCGCACCTCCACCAGACCCTTGTCGGCGAGACTGTGCAGTATCGCGGGGGTGGCATCGGCCTGCTGCCTGAGATCGGCCAGACGCGTCCAGCCCGAACTCTGCCTTTGACGCAGCGCCAACAGCTCGAGCACGGCCAGTTGCCGGTGCGCACGCGCAGTGGGCCAACATCGTCGGTCGACAACGGCCAGCCGGGCCAGCGTCTCATAGTGCGGGCGCACGCTTGGGGGGCGCAGCAATACCGTTTGCCGCACATAGCCGGCCGCTAGCAGTGGCCGCAGATGCGAGCGCCAGTTGCGGGTGGGCGCGAGGCGGCCTAGTTCTTTGGCGCTGAGGGGGCCGTGCTCACGCAGCAAAAGATAGAGCTTGTGCTGCGTTGGCTTGAGCCCGTCTGGCGTCTCGCGTGGTGTCAGCTCATAGCGTGTCTCGGCTCGCTGCTGCAGGCCCGGAGGCACCATGGCAAAAAGCGCCGCGTGGAGCGGTGTGAGATAGTGCTCGCTGACCCACTGGCCCAGGGCCAATTGTTCGGACGAGAGAGCCGGCTCCTGATCGAGAATCGAGTGCACCTCTCGCGTCTCGGCCACGGGCGAC
>JAAYDS010000115.1 GCA_012729155.1 Chloroflexota bacterium
GCGCCAGCAAACCAATGGCCAGCGTGGCCAGGAATGTCAGCAGCACCCGTTTGCGATCGACGATGGGCTCGATTTCGACACCCTCAGGCGTGAGGCTGATCACGACAGACAGTCGCTCGTGGTCGCACTGCACCGCGCCATCGGGACGCAACAGCGTCAGGCGGTCGCTGCCGGGCACCACGACGAAGCCTTCACTCACCAACGGCACGCCATACACGCGATCAGCGTTGGCAAGCGCCTGACACTGGCCCTCTAACAGCGCTGCCGCAGCTGCCTGCTCGTTCACTGTGTTCATCGGCAAGCCCTCGTACGTCCGATGCGGGTCAGCAGAAGAGCCGTCAGCAGGCCAGCGATAAAGGCGCCCAGTTGCCACTGCAGCGTGGCGTCGGGCACAGGCACCAGGGCCCGCTCGCCAGGCCGCTGGGTGTGCACGGCACAAGGCCGTAGCCGCACCAACCCACCGCGTCCTCGCCAGACCAACGCTCGCGCCATCGGCGTGATACGCCAGCCCAGCGCCTCGATGGGCTCGCCGGCACTCAGATGACAGCCAGTTCTGAACAGGCTTAGCGGCATCTCAACCACTCCCCAGGATCATTATGGCTGCTGGCCGACTTGCAGGTCAAGTGGCCGCGACATGCGCCCAGAGGCTCGCGGGCGTCACGCCGTCGATTGTTCCCAGTCTCTGCGGAGCAAGCCATAGTAGACATCATCCTCAATTCGCCCCCACTTGAGGTCGTGCTCACGCAACACGCCCTCAGGGCGCATGCCCAGCTTTTGCATCACGCGGCCCGAGGCGGGGTTGGAGCCATAGTGCCGCGCATAAATGCGCCGTAACCCCATAACGCCAAAGCCATAGTCCAGCAGCGCCCGTGCGGCCTCGGTGCAGTATCCCTGACCCCAGTAGGGCACGCCAATCCAATAGCCCAACTCGGCCCGCTTGTGCGGCGGCTCGACGGTAAGGCCGATGGCGCCGATGAGCTCGCCAGTCGCGCGCCGCGTGATCGCCTCGACGATGCCATCGCCGCGATCGAACTCGGGGGCGTGGGTGGCAATCCACAGCGCGGCGGCGCCATCGGGATAGGGATGCTCAATATGCGAAGTGACGGCTGCGATCTCACGAGCACCTGCCAGCTGCTGCACCTTGGGCGCATCCTCGAGAGCAAAGGGGCGCAGCACAAGACGGTCGGTCGTGATGACGGGTATCGGGCGATAGATCGCTTCAGCGGTCATGGCTGCCGCCCATCCAGCGCCAGGCGCCAGCGATGCTGCACCTGCATCCGAGCTGGGCCCAGCGCCTCATAGAGCCTGTTGGCATAGTAGGGCTCGGCGGCCGAGCCGATATAGGCCTGGCGGATGCCGGCTGCCCGCAGGCGGGCGAATAGCTCGAGCAGCAGCGCACGGGCCAGGCCGCGCTGGCGGTGATCGGGGTGCGTACCCACAGGGTCGATCTCGGCCAAAGCGTTGTCATGGTCAGGCCAGGCCAGGGCAAAGGCCACCCATTCGCCTGAGGGAGACATAACCCCCAGGTCCCACGACGGATCGTAGCCAGGCGCCGACGACTTGCCAGCAAACCAGGCGGCATCGATGGCCTCGCTCTGGAAGGTCAACGCCTCGGTGCGAATGCGGCCAGGGATGTTGCCGCCTTCGGCCAGCGATAGCATGCTGAAACCCGTTGGCACTTGAGGCGGAGCCTCAGCCGCCATCAGATCATACTGGCGCAAGCGGC
The DNA here is from genome assembly GCA_012729155.1 of Chloroflexota bacterium. Taxonomy (GTDB): domain Bacteria; phylum Chloroflexota; class Anaerolineae; order UBA1429; family UBA1429; genus JAAYDS01. The sequence continues at coordinate 1,727 of JAAYDS010000115.1, forward strand.
CACTCTCGCCTTGATCGACAAACCCCCTCTCGGTGAGCAGCTCTTTGCGATGGGCATCGTTCACGAGGCAGAGCACATCGATGTGCGTACGCCCTTGGCCCCAGACCTCAATGCCCCACTGCAGCATATCGGCCTCAATCTCGCGCTGCGCTGGGTGCACCTGCAAGTGCAGCTCTTCACCGCTCTCAGAGATGGCAAAGGCCACCAGCGTGCCGCTGTTGTGGCGCCAGAGGCGCACATTGTCCCCGTAGAAGAGCGTGGTTGGCTTGCCAGCATACGCCCAGTTCTCTAGCTGGCCATGTAGCCAGTTGGCTGGCATATCGCCAAAGCGAGCCGTGCGCTTGAGGAAACCCTCGATCTCAGCAAAGCCAGCCGTCGAATGTACGTACGGTTCGTCGCAAATGGGCATCTCGCCTCCAGGTCAGAGGTTGCTACAGGCGCAAGACAGCATCGGCGGCCAGGTAGAGCAAGGCCTCGCGGAGATCGTGCCGGCCGTTCCAGGCGCGGGCATCCCACTCGTGGCCACTGACATCATCGCCAGCATAGAGCACCTGCGCCAACTCGATGCCCCGAAAGTGCGCCACGGCAAAGAGCGCCGATGCCTCCATCTCTACAGCAAGACAACCGTCCTTTTCGCGGCGGTAAGACACTTTGGCAGGCGTCTCGCGATAAAAGGCGTCGGTGGTCCACGTTTTGCAGTTGAGGTAGGCCAGGCCGCGCGCCTCGAGCTCAGCCCGCAAGGCGCGCAGAGCGCCGCTCGTAGGTTCGGCCCACCGCGCAGCCGGTAGATAGTGATAGCTGGTGCCTTCATCGCGCAGGGCCTCGGTGGGCAGCAGCAGATGGCCTGCGGCAATCTGTCGATCGAGCACACCGCAGCCACCACAAACGATCACGCGGTCGCAGCCGCGGCCCCATAGCTCCTCAAGAACACCGACTGCCAGGGGCGCGCCCACACCAGGCTGCATCACTGTGACACGTTTTCCCTGGCGCTCGAGGATATAGATGGGCAAGGGGCCCATTTCGGTGCCGATATCGTCCACATGGCAAAGCTCGCCTCGCTCGGCCAGCATGTGCAGACGATCGCCAAAGAAGCAGAGCACCGCGTGAGACGGCAACGCGGCACCAGCGCCAAAATCTCTGGCGTCGATGACCCCACGTTCTGTGGGATCATACTCCAGGAGCGGCACCGCATGCGGAACGATCTGGTCGGCCATGCTACCTCCGTTTGCCGCCCATTATAGCACGAGCGACGCCCGTTGAGAGCGCCGCTCATGTCGTCAGCAATAAGCTTTTACTCGGCGTTGGCTGCCACCAGAGCACGGTCGTCACGGCTCTTGAGCTGCTTTCGCTCGCTCTGCTCAAGCTCCTTGAGCATCGAGCTGCCGATGGCCCAAAGGCCCAGCACCACCGTCATGATCGACGCGGCAAAGAACCAGACACGGATGCCCAGGAGTTCGGCAACAGGGCCAGCCAGAGCCATGCCTAGCGGCATCATGGCGCCGCAGAAGCTCGACAGGGCCGTGAAAACGCGCCCTTGCTTGCTGGGGGCAACCTGCCGTTGCATGAACGACATCAGCAGCCCATTGACGATGGCGTTCATCACCGCCGCGATGAACAGCCCAACGACACCAGGCCACATGGCGCTCCTGGGTGAGCTGGGCAGTAAGAAGAGCATCATCCCCTGACAGACGAGCGCGTACACGGCGGTGCGCATGCCGTGCTTGCCGTCTCCCAGGGCCAGCAGCAGCAGCCCGCCTACCACAATGCCACCGCCCCAGGCCGCCTGGAGATATCCCAACTCGAGTGCCCCCCGCTCAAAGTATCGGGTGACCAGCAGAGGCATCAGTGTAAAGGCGGGGGCATAGAGCAGATTCAGGATAGCAGCGGTGCCTACCAGGTAGCGCAGCGCTCGCCAGTTCCAGATGTAGCCCAGCCCTTCACGAGTGTCAGCCCACAGCGTGTGCCAGACGCTAGAGGCGCCAGTCGGAGCGTCGGCGCCCTCGCCATGGGGCTGGGGGATCGGCACAAAGAGCAGCGGCAATACGGCCATGATCGCAGTGACCACATCGAGGCCCATCATGCCGTGCAGCGGCAGCAGAGCCAGCAACAGTGCCCCCAGCGGCGGCGCCATGATCTGCGAGGCGCCCTGCAGCGCCTGGTTGAGTCCGGATATGCGGGGCAACTGCTCACTGGGCACGAGTTGCGTTGTCGAGGCCTGCATAGCGGGCCAGTGGAAGGCGCCGCCCAACGATCGCAGCGCCATGATCACATACAGGTGCCACACCTGCGCGCGCCCGACCCAAAAGAGCACGGCCAGCATGAGGCCCAGCAGGGCCACGGCGCTATCGGCGACGATCATCACCTTACGTCGATCGAGCCGGTCGACCAGTGCGCCGATAAAGGGCCCCAATACCACCTGTGGAACCATGGCCACCAGCGAGGCAGTGGCCAACACCACTGCCGATCCAGTCGTGTCGGTGAGCCACCACACCACTGCAAACTGGGCCACAGAGCTGCCCAGCAAAGACAGCGCTTGGCCCGTCCAGATAGTAAAGAAGCGCGGCGCCCATGAACGGCTATGGTTATCCGTCATCCCTGCTCTCCTCGCCATACATCTGCCGTTGGCATACGTAGCTGCCATCGGCCTGGTTTGAGGTGGAACGGCCTGTCGAGACCGGGCTCTCCTGGCCCGGTCTCGAGCCCGACAGTGGTAGCCTCTGTCCAGAGACAGAGACAGATCTGGCTGTGCTCTGCATCGTGAGCGGCCTATGCGTTCTTGAACAGCGCCGCTACCCCGACCAGGATGGCCTGATGCAGCGCTTTGCTAGCACGAACAATCGTCCTGGCCTTGAGGGCCAGGCGCTCCTTCTCGGCCTCACGCAATCTATCCTGATACACTTCGCGCATCACATACTCGAGATCAAATGTCAACATCACAGGCTCCTCTCCTAACCCACCGCACCGGCCTCTGCCGATCGAGAGACCGTGGTGCAGGCCATTCACCATCCATACGAGGTTGACGCTATTTCGTTGCTTACCTTGCCAACTTCATTGGCATACTAGCACGCGAAATACGACAAACAACCAGTAGTACGGCGAGTTTTTGGCCTGACCCATGAGAGAGAAGAAGCCCTGGCCAAATGGCCAGGCGGAGTGTTATTCGGCGCCTATGTTCAGCCGGTAGCCAACACCAGGCACCGTGAGCACATGCTTGGGCAAACGGGGATCTAGCTCGATCTTGGTGCGCAGGCGGCGCACCAGGCCACGGACAAGGTCGGTGGAGCCATCGCCCTCATAACCCCATACGCGCTCGACGAGCAGCGCGGTGGGTAGCGTCTGGCCGCGATAGAGGATGAGCGTGTAGAGCAGTCGAAACTCCAGCGGCGTCAATCGTCGCCTCTGTCGGCCGGCGACAGTCACCGTACGGGTGCTGGGGTCGAGCGTCAAATCGCCCACCGCCAGCAGAGGCAAAGCCAGTAGTGTGCTCCCCTTGGCACGACGCATCAGGGCGCGGAGTTGGGCTGCCAAGAGCCGTGCCGAAAAGGGTCGCACAACGAGCACGTCGACACCGGCATCATAGTAAGCGCAGTAACGGTCTTCGCTGAGCGGCTCGGTCACGAGCGTGATGGGCGCTTCGGTGATGCGTCGCACCGAGCGGATGTCTTCGTCGAGCACGCGCGGCCGGGTGGCCAGCAGCACCAGATCGGCCGGCCGCTCTGACCAACGCTGCAGAGCCCGTTCAAGATCGGTGGCGCTGGTTTGCGTCACGCCCACGCGCTGCAGCACAAAGCTGAGCAGAGCGGTTTCGTCCTCGTCATCACAGATGATCAACGCATGCATGGCCCGCACCTCCCCCTCAGCGGCATTGTAGGCAGGCGCGGCGCCAGCGCCAACTCTCCAGAGACGACCAGGCCCCCACCACACAGTGGATGAGGGCCTGAACAGATCTATCTAATCAGGCAGAGAGGCTATTCGTCCTCGTCGTCATCCTCCCAGTCTTCTTCTTCCTCTTCGTCGTCCCACTCCGCCGTCTCCTCCTCATCCTCATCCCACGGCCAATCGAGCTCGATGGGATCGACGGCAACAACCTCGAGCTGATCCTCGCAGTTGGGGCAGTAGACCATGTCCCCAACCTTGGGGTCTTTGCGCAAGAAAATCCGTTGGTCGCAGCCCGGGCAGAAAGCGTACGGCATCAGAGTCCTCCCACTCAATACTAGACGGCGCCTGCTCCCCTGCAGGCGCCCGCATTATTAGTCGTTGACGTGCAAAAGGCGTGCACCAGAGGCGACAGAACGCGTGCCAGATACTCGCCTTTGTGGAATTCCTGCAACATCGGGCAGATCTGTGTCGGGTTGACCATGCCCCGTGGCCGCCCTATCATCTCGGTGCAGGAAGCAGTGGTAGGTCAGATCACAGGCGGAGAGAGGCATGTACGGCATCGATCTCAGCGGCAAGACCGCACTGGTGACTGGCGGCGCCAGTGGCATCGGGCGTGTGACGGCGCTCACCCTTGCCCAGGCAGGCGCACACGTGGCGGTGGTGGATCTCGATCTCGAGGGTGCTCTCAAGACGGCCGCAGGCTGCCAGGATGGCCTCGCCCTGCAATGCGATCTGGGCGATCCGGACGAGGTCGTGCAAATGGCAGCTTGGGTGCAGCGCGAGACGAATGGCCCCGACATCCTGTTCAATAACGCAGGCATCATCGCCTACAACACCGGCATCGGCGCCGTGGACCTCGCCGCCTGGGACCGCCTGCTGGACGTCAACCTGCGCGGGCCATTCCTGCTCTGTCGAGCGCTGATTGAGGGAATGAAGCGGCGTGGATGGGGGCGTATCATCAACAGTGCATCATTGGCAGCACGCGTGGGTGGCATCGAGGTTGGCGTTCACTATGCCAGCGCCAAGGCGGGGCTTATCGGGCTGACCCGCACGCTGGCCAAAGAGTGCGGCCCTGCTGGCATCACGGTCAATGCCATTGCGCCTGGGATCATCGCCACACCGCCTGTGCAGCGCCAGGTGGCCGGGCATGAGGATGCGTATGTGGCGCAGATCCCGCTGCGCCGCCTGGGCCAGCCGCAAGACGTTGCCAACGTGGTGCTGTTTCTGGCCTCTGACCTGTCGGCCTATATGACGGGCCTGGTGCTAGACATCAACGGTGGGCAATATATGGGCTAGGACGGCGCGAGCCGCGCTTTGACAGCCTTCTGCGGCCTCTCTAGAATCGGCGCGACACTAACCTGCCGGAAGGAAGGCTCTGATGCTCATCATCGCACCCAATGCGGCCTATCATCTGCCGCTTAACCCCCAAGGCCCACCGCCAACCCTGCCTGCGATGGTGGCCAAGGGGCATTCCTTGCGCCTGGCGGCCGAAGGCCGGCGGCATCGCGTGTTTGTGACGGCCGACAACGCGCTGCTGGTTCAGTCGGGCGATGACACGGCCCAGCTGGCCAGCGGCATCGAGGAAATGATCACGGCGGTGGCCATCCTGCAAGAGCAGCCGCTGACGCTCATCCTGGGCACAGAGCCACCACGCATCTACCGCCTCTTGCCTGGCGTCAGCGAACCGCGCGCCAGCATGTCGTTCGATCGTCTGCCGGCACGTGCACAATGGCATACGCCATGGGGCGGGCCGCCGGCGGTGCGCTCACTGGCGGTGACCAGCGACGGCTGGGTGTATGCCGATATTCATGTGGGCAGCATCATGCGGTCGGCCGATGGCGGCATCATCTGGGAGCCCGTGACGCCCAC
>JAAYDS010000014.1 GCA_012729155.1 Chloroflexota bacterium
CTCAAGTTGCTCTGTTCAAGAGTTGGCCTGTGTTCCTGCGCAACCTGCGTACCCGTCAAGACCAGCAGAAGGCGCGCGCGTTGCTGCTAGCGGGAGAGGCGCATCTCGAGGCGCTCGCCATGCTCGACGAACTGGTGGGCGAGATCCCATCTGCCGTTACCTCGTTGGCACGGGAACGCACCAACCAGGCTACCGCCCTGTACGACCGCATCCGCGCCGAGGAGGAGGCAGGTACACTCGGCCTCGAGACGCTTCGTGAGCGGGCCGCCAGGCTGCGCGGTGATGCAGCGAGTCTGCTGCAGCAGCTCTCACAGCAGAGCCATGCTGATGATGAGGAGCTACTCAGGATCGACCACGAGCTCGAACGCATCGGCGCTGCCATCGGCGAAGGCGATGCTGAGATTGCCAGTATCGTTGAGCAACGCTCCAGTTCCAGTGCCCTGCTGTCTGATGGCCAGACGCTGCTCTCACAGCTGCGCAGCCAGTGGCAAGAGCTTGTGCAGCAGGGGGCCAATGACGCCGAGTTGGTTCAGCGAATCGGATCTGCCGGTGGTTCGCTGCAGACACTAGAACAAGGCCTGCAGCTTCGCACTCCTCAGGCCTATGCAGAGGCCGTGACATCCGGAGAAGCTCTCAAGAGCGAGCTTGTGCGCCTGGGCGATACCCTCTCGCTGTTCAGCGATACCATTCGATCTGCGCATGAGGGCGTGGCGGGTGACGTAAGGGCGCTAGAAGACGCTCGCCAGATGCTGGCTGGCCTGCAGCAGCGCGCCATTCCATTGGAGACCGACGAGAGCCTGACACTGGTCGAGCAAGCGGCCGATGCCTATCGTCAGGCTGAAGAGCGCATCGGTGTTGGTACCCTGCCTGCCTATCGTGAGACAGTGCAGCTGGCGGCACGTGGCAAGGAGCTGTTGGCTGAAGCTGCTGAACGTGCTGCAGAGACGGAAGCGTTGGCCGATCGGGCCGAAACATTGCTCGAGGCGGTGGATGCGGAGCGACGGCAGCTGCTCGCTGCACGGTTGGATGAGATTATCAACGAGATGGGCGCATATGCTGTCATGTGGAAAAGTCGCCTCTCGGGGCCTGCGACCGCCGCCGGTGAGGCGCTTGACAGGGCCGCAGAACTGCTAGCGCAGCTGCCGGGCGAGGTCACCTCGCGCCAGCGGTTGCTCCAGAGCGTACTGCCAGGGCAGGTGGAGCTGATCGCGTCGGCCCAGGATCTCGTTGTCTCGGCGGTTGCCCAGCTCGATGTTCTCGAAACGGGGCGCACGGCTGTGCTAAATGAGCAGCAGCAACTCGAGTCGGGTGTGACGGCCTTACGTCAGCGGCTGCAAGAACTCGATGCCTTGCGCGCGCAGATGCTGCCCGAGACGCAGCAGGCGGCGGCGGACGTTGTCGCGCGCTTTGAGAGTGAGCGGCACACGATGCTTGATCCTGAGCAGGCCGATTATGAACAGGCTCTCGCCAATTGGCTGCCCTCGCTGGAGGACGATCTGGCTGCAACACTGCAGCAGCACGAGGAAGATGCCAAGCGCCTCTGGCGCGCCGCCAGAGACTGGCGCGGCCGCCTAGACCGCAACTGGCGCCGCCTGCAGAGCCTACTCGATCGCGATCCACGCCGCCCAGCCGAAGATGTGGATCAGCTCTATCAAGCCTTCGAAGAGTGGTGGGATCGTGCAGAGGGCGCCGAGGGCCAGGTGTCAACTTTGGCTGAACTGGTCGACGTGCAGGCCGTCGAGATCGACGCGCGCATCCAGCGTGCTATTGGTCAGCTCGACGATGGCCGTCGCCAAAACCGCGATCTGTTGAAGGAAGTCCGCCGCCGTCGGCGAGACGTAGAGCGGTTGCGGGAGGATGTTTCGAGGCTCGCCACCGAAGGCGGTTGGCCCGGTTTGGCCTGGGATATGCGCGGGCCAGATGATCTGTGGCGTCGTATGAGCGAGGCAGAGAGCTCGAGCATGGGCATGCCGACCATTGATCATGCCAATGGCGCTCTACAACAGGCCCTCTCGCTGGCGGGGCAGGCTGAAGAGGCCTATGACCAACTGCGAGACACTGTCACGAACGAGCTCGCGACACTCGGTCGTGTCTATCGCGAGACCGCTCAGGTATACGACGAGGTCACTCAGATGGCCGCCGATCTGCGCGCACAGGGGCCCTCAACCGAGCTGACGGCGCTCGAGAGTCGGCTCGATGCTGCGCGTCGTGACCTTGATGCTGCTCGAGAGGCGACAAGCGTTTCCGAGGCGACGCAACGGCTGGAACTGGCTCGAGAGACACTGGGCCCAGCGTTGAGCTAGGCCTCTGGCGGCCAGACAGGCACAAACACGAGCCATTGCTCGGGCGCCTTGCGTATAAACACCTCGGCCAACGCCAGCAACCTAGTGGCGTTGGCCGAGGTGTCTGCAGAGCGATCGCCTGTGTGCTGCATCTTGATTGGGTCTGAGCAAGCCAGGCAGTAGACGCCTGGTGCCTGCTGATAGCAGGCCATCAGGACGACGGGCACGCCCGCCTGCATGGCCAACCGCACGTGACCGACCGGCATGGCCGTCGTCTCACCGAAAAACGTCAGCGGCTGGTTGCCGCCATCAGCGGGGCGGTCGATGCCGGTCAACACCAGTCCACCGGCGCGCAGGCGACGGATGGCTGCGCGTAATGCTCCAGGGTCGACAGGCGTTATGTGTAGCCCCTGCTTGCGGCGCAGCGTGTTAATCATCTCGGTTCCGGGATCGGGATTGGCCAGTGAGAGCACCTGAACATCGATCCCATGTTGTGCCAGCCAGGCCCCCGCAGCATCAAAGTTGGCGATGTGCAGCCCACAGATCATCATGCCTCTCGACTCTATCCCGTTATCGCGCCTCAAGAGTGTACAGTCAGTCGGCACGATCATCTCGACCTGCCAGCGCCCGCCCGTGGCCGTGCTGCGGAACGATTCGTAATAGGTGCGCAATGCCAGTGCAAGAGCCTGCTCGGCCATAGCATCGAGCTGCGAGGCGGTGCTATCCGAAGCCGCTACATGCGCCAGGTTGTGACGCAACACGCGGTACATTCGTGCCTGTAGGCGCCTCAGCAGGGCGGCGATGCATGCGCAGAGCCAGTAGGCCAGAGCGGCGGGGAGCAGTTGGGCGAGCAGCAAGCCGCACCACACCAACGCGCGGGGGACACGTGTGTGTGTCGACATAAAGTTTAGCGCTTGGAGCGTGACGCCATGCTGCTGGCCGCCTCGATGATGACCGGGGCACCCCTCAACAGGCAGATGACTACTGCCAGCCAGCTCATCGACACAAACAGCGTGGTGAGCGTGGCTGCCAGAGCAGAGTCAGCCCCGCGATAGCCCTGGGCAGCCAGCGCACCAGCCAGACCAGCGAAGGCCAACAGCTTGACGACGGCATACCCACTGCGCATCACTGGGCTGCCCACGAGGAACCGGCCCCAGGGCGTCGAGAGCGTCTGGAAGGGGGCAATGCCCTCACCAACACGACTGTTGCGCAATGTGTCCACGACGACGCCGCGGATGATGAACAAGAGGGGGATTGCCACAGGCACGAGCCGAAGGTGGGCGTACACCACCCATAGCACCAGCTCGACGCTGCGATCGACCATGATGTCGAGCACGCTACCCAGCACAGAGACTTCGTGTCGGCGTCGGGCAACGATGCCGTCGAGGCTGTCTAGCAGCACAAGGATGAGCAGCAGCGGCACGCAGATCAGATGAGCGAGAGGTTGGCCTGTATAGAACAGCAGAACGATGATGAGCAGCAACGGCAGACGCGATATGGTGATGATATTTGCCATGGTCAGCCGTTGTCCTTTCGTGACGATTGTTGTGCTGCCAGACGTGCCGCCTGAAGCGCTGAGCGCATCTCAGTGTGAGCCGTTGCCGCCGAGATGTGTTGCCACGTGATGTCATGGTCTCCCATGACGCGGGCCAACTCTTGCCATAGCTCTGCGTGCTGCACCTGTCCCTGGCGTGTGCGCCATGCCGAGCGTTCCCATGTCGCTAGGTGGCGCGTAGCGCCATCGAGCACGTAGCGCGAGCTGCTGCATATGGTAACACGACTGGGGTGCTTGAGGGTGCGCAATCCGGCGATCACCGCCCAGAGCTCCATCAGGTTGTTGGTGGTGTTGGGCCAGCTGCCTGTCTGCACAGAGCGCCCCAGTGTGGCTGAGACCACGACGCTGGCATAGCCACCAGGCCCAGGGTTGCCCTGGCACGAACCCCGGCAGTAGAGTGTGCAGTCTGGTAGATCGCTGCCCGTCGATGCTGGCTGTAGATGCACGGGCAGACGGTGCTGAGCCCGCGCTGCCGTGGCCAAAGCGTCTGCGCGCTCGTTCAGCGGATGGCCCTGGTGGCCTCGTATCCAGTGCCAACTGATCTCGTGTCTTGTGGATAGCGTCAGCAGCTGCTGCCAGAGGTCTTGATTCACGACGGGCCGCCCGTTGCGGGTGCGCCAGCCGTTTCTCTGCCACCCTCGCACCCAGCTGGTGATGCCCTGCCGCAGGTATTGCGAATCGGTATAGACACGCACTTCACACCGACGCTTGAGCGCCTCGAGGCCACGAATCGCCGCCGTGAGCTCCATACGGTTGTTGGTGGTGTCGGCCTCGCGCCCCGAGAGTTCGTGCGTCTGAGAGCCAAATACCATCACCACACCCCAACCACCAGGCCCGGGGTTGGGATCACAGCCGCCGTCGGTGTACAGGGTGACGGGCTGTAGGTCTGCTGCGGGCGCCATGATCAGGACAGCGCCTGCCACAGAGCGGTTACGGCCTCGTGCGGAGCGCCGCCAGCGATCAGGGCCGCCAGACGATCGCGACCAAGCCTGTCCAGCAACGCGTAGGCGGTATCGACCACCTGCATGGTGGCGTTCTGGATCGCGATGGCGTCGTCGCCGCTGCGCACCGATAGGTCGTAACAGAACCAGCCGTCCCAGTTGTGGCGGTCCAGGTAGTAGAGCGTCTCGACCAGTTCCCAAACATGGGCGGCACCTGGGATCATGTCCCAATCCCACTCGCCGCCGTTGTCGTTGAGATGCATGTAGAACAGCTTGTTGGCCTGTAACGCCAGGGCCGTTGTTGCAGCCGGTGATTCGTGGGCAACGAGAGCGTGCCCCATATCATAGGTGAGGCCGACGTTGGGCATCCCCAGCTCGCTGCACAGATAGAGCGCTCGGCCAGTGTCGCCAAGGATGCAGTAGTTGCGCGACTCGTTGATCTTGAACTCGAGGCTGAGGCGGATATCGCCGCGATACTGCGCCGCCTCGGCAATACCGTCACGCAGCCACTGCCACTGGAGCACATAGTCTGCCTGAAAGACATAGTTGTGACCGTCGATCAGCGGGCAGCAGGTCACCGTGTCCGTCCCGAGGTCGGCTGCCAGGTCCATGCAGAGCTTGAGGTCGCGCACCGCCGCCGCGCGTATGGTCGCATCGCTTGACGTAAAGGAGCCATTGCGCCAGTGAGCGTCTCCCTTGACGTTGAGGTTCACGGCAGAAACAGGCCAGCCCGAGGCGCGGATCTCTCGCACCCCTGCCTCGAGGTCACGGAACTCGGCCGGATAGACCACTTCGATGCCGCCACAACGGGGCATCTCTCTTAGCATGTCGAGGCGTTCTGAGAGAGAGCGGGGCGGTGTATAGGTGTGAAAGCGGTCGTGCTGTTCGCCCAACAACCCAATCATCACAGCATGTTTGATCTCCACTTGAGCTCCTAGATGGACATAATGCGCGCGAGGTTGAGCAGATCGCGATCGACGGCCTTTTGGCGGCCGACAATGTCGGCCAGCGGCGTGGTGCCCACGGTCGATCCGTGTAGGCCCACCAAAACACCGCGCTCTCCTCGCACGAGGGCCTGTACGGCGCCAGCTCCCAGGCGCGAGCCGAGCAGCCGGTCGGCGCCGGTGGGCGCGGCGCCGCGTTGCACATGCCCCAGAATTGAGTAGCGTAGGCTAAAGCCCGTTTCTTGTTGGTTGGCCTCGAAATGGGCGATCAGCGCCTGCGCGTTGTACTTGGCGCCCTCGGCGACGACCACCATGGCATGCCGCTTGCCGCGCTGGTGTGCGGCATGAAGCTCCGAAGCCACCTCTTCGGGTGTGATCTCGTATTCGGGGATCGAGATTACCTCTGCGCCGCCGGCGATACCGGCCATTAACGCCACATAGCCACAATTGCGACCCATTGTCTCTACCAGAAAGGCGCGCCCGTGTGACTCGGCGGTGACGCGCAGCCGATCGATGGCTTCGAGGGCGACGTTGATGGCCGTGTCGACGCCGATGGTGACATCTGAGCCAAGCAGATCGTTGTCAATGGTCGACGCAATGCCCACGACAGGATAGCCCATCTCAAAGAGCGCGTGGGATCCGGTTTGCGAGCCGTTACCGCCAATGACCACCAGCGCCTCGATGCCGCTCCGCTCCAACTCGTCTATGGCTTGCTGGCGCCCAGCCTGTTCAAAGAAGGCGAGCGAGCGCGCGCTGCCCAGCATCGTGCCGCCGAGCTGCATCTTGCCGCCCACATCGCGTCGGGTGAGCTCATGATAGCTGCCATCGATCAGACCGGCATAGCCATTGCTGACGCCAAAAACACTGAGGCCGGCCTCGAGGCCCGTACGCACTACCGCTCTGATAGCGGCATTCATGCCCGGGGCGTCACCGCCGCTGGTCAGCACTGCTATCCGATTCATCTGTACCTCCAGACTGGGCCAGGCGATGACTTGGCCACATCGCCACTCCCATTCTAGCAACGAGGCCACGCCTGTCAATGCTGGCGCGAGGGCTCGATGAGGTTATGTGAATCGTATTGCGCGTGTTATACTTTTCGGCGGAGGGCGACCGCATGGCAATGGCGACCATTCGAATGAACTCGAGGCTGCCTCTCTTTGTGGCAGTGGTTCTGCTGTTCTTGCAGGTCTTTTCCCCTGCACCTCCCATTCTCACCTTGCTGCTGGGGATGGCGGGGGTGTTGCTGGTCGGATACATCTGGGTACGACAGCTCTCCAGGGGCGTCTCGCTCCAGCGCAAGCGGCGCTACGGCTGGGCGCAAGTGGGCGACCTGATCCAAGAGCGCTGGATTCTGCACAACGACGCCTGGGTGCCCGTTCTTTGGGCCGAGATACAGGAACATACGGATATGGCCGGCTATGACGCCAGCCGCGCTATCGGCCTGGGCGCTATGAGTTCGGTGACATGGACTACCGAAGGCACCTGCCTGCAACGTGGCGTGTTCACGCTTGGGCCGCTCGATATCGTAATGGGTGATCCGTTTGGTCTCTTTACGGTGCGCTTGCACTATGCATACACCGACTCGTTCGTGATCTATCCCTCTATCGTGGCGTTGCCCGAGCTAGTCGAGCCCCTCGGCGTTGTGAGAGGCAATTCGCGCGCCAATCTCCGCAGCATCGAGCAGACAACCAATGCTTCGACGGTACGCGGCTATGTACCAGGCGATCCGCTCAACCGCATCCACTGGCGCACCACAGCGCGTCGGTCGCATGCCGGGCAGGAGATGATCTTTGTCAAAGAGTTCGATCTCGAGCCCACCGGCGATGTCTGGATCATCCTAGACATGCATGCCGGTGTACACGCAGGGCAGGGGGCCGAGTCTACCGAGGAGTACGCCGTCACGTTGGCGGCCTCGCTGGCCAATCAGCTGCTGCGTGACAACCTTGCCGTTGGGCTCATTACTCACGCCTCGAGCCCGCTCGTCATCGCACCTCGCAAGGGCCACCAACATCTCTGGGAGCTGTTGAGGGCGCTCTCGCCGCTGCATGCCACCAGCGATCTGCCGGTGGCCGACCTGCTGACTCTATTTGAGCCGGCCATCACGCGCAACATGTCTATTGCCTTGATCACCCCCTCGGCCGACCCGGGCTGGATCGAGAATCTGGGGCTGTTGCTGCGGCACGGCGTTCATGTCACTGCGCTGCTGCTCGATGCGCTCAGCTTTGGCGGCAATGGCAATGTGCAGGGTGTCTTGGGCGCGTTGGCCGATCTGCAGGTGCCTGCCCACGTCATCGATCGAGGTGTGCGTTTCCAGAGTCTGCTGCAAAAGCGCCAACAGCAACCCGAATTCAGGGTTCTGGGCACCGGGCGCGTGGTAGTGGCCAAAGAAGGCGAGACGGCGGACTGGGTGACAGTCGATATGGCGGGGGGCGGGCCCTGATGACCTATCGCACATCAACCTCGGCATCGTGGGCGCGATCGCGTAGCCGGTCTTCTTACTGGCTGCTGTATGTGCTTGCCCTGGCTGCGGTGATCTGCCTACCGCTCTCCATTCGCTCCAGCGGCTGGGTGCCCGAGGCAGATCGGCTCATCTGGGCGGCGTTTTGGGGTCTGGGTGTTGGCTTTCTCATTGCACAAGCGCGCGTGCCCGACTGGATGACCTGGCTAGGCAGCATGGTGCTGGGCGTCGAGTACAGCCTGCAATTCGCAGCCAAACTTGCGCCAGGTCTTGCCATGCTGCTAGACGATGCCCTCGGCGCGTTCAGTTGGGCCTGGCGGGCGTTGGTCTTCCAGAACGCCAACCTGCCGCTGCCATTTGCCCGTTCACTCGCCTATAGCGTGACTCGCATCAACGAGTTCATCGATAACCTATCGGCCTGGGCTGGCGCGGCTCAGGTCGGCACCGCCAGTGAGGACATCACGGTGCTCTGGATCGCCGTGTCATTGGCCGTGTGGCTACTGTCGTGGCATGTGGGCTATGAGCTGATACGGCAGCGGCGGCCGTTCACAGCACTGTTGCCCCTAGGTGTGGCTTTGGTGAGTAATGTGTCGTTCACCGACGTTGGCATGCCCTATGTGCACGTCTATCTGGCCATCACGCTGGCAACGCTGGTCATCGCGAACATCGACCGCCTGGAGCGATTGTGGCACCATCTGGGGCTCGACTTTTCTGCCGAGTTGCGGCGCGACACACTCCTGGCGGGTACTGGCATCACCACCCTCGTGCTATTGGTTGCCCTGATCATGCCCTATCGCACGTGGAACGATGCAGCGTGGTTCTTCTGGAACCGTGTGGGTCCGACGATGGAGCAGATCTACGAGCGCCTCGACAAGGCGTTCGCTGGTCGCGACCCTGTGCCCGAGCCAACGCCCGATCCCGCTTCGGCTGCCATGAGCGGGCATCTGATTACGAGCGGGTTGGGGGGAGACGAGGATATCCTGTTCACTGTGCAGGTGAGCGATCCCCGACCGCCTGACGAGCGTGAACTCATCGCCATGTATGATCCGGCCGAGATCAGCCGGATGGTGCCAAAGCGCTACTGGCGACAGCGCACCTATGATATCTATACAGGCAGCGGCTGGGAGACCAGCGGCCACGAAGCCAGTGAGTACGAGGCCGGCGACGACTGGATTACCCCCGGCTATGATGGGAGCGAGGTCGCACAGACCTTTACGCTACTCGATCTCCAGCCCGGGCTTGCGCCGGCGGTCAATATGCCGGTTCGCGTCGAGGACCAGCGCTATGCCATCGTTGTGCGGGGCCAAGACGATATGACGGCGTTGGTGGTTAATGCCGACCAGTACACCGTGGTTTCTATGGCGCCCAAGCCTACCGTTGGTCAACTTCGTCAGGCTGAGGGCCAGTACCCAGACTGGGTGGCCGAGCAGTATCTGGCACTGCCCGATGTGCCCTCCACGGTCACTGAGCTTGCACAGGGGTTGGTCGACGAGGCCGGTGTGACGACGCGCTATGACAAGGCGCTGGTCATCCAGGAGTATCTTCGACGGTTCATCTATGATCTCGAGGTTGAACCACCTCCGCTAGACCGCGACGTGGTCGAGTACTTTTTGTTCGATGCACAGCGCGGCTACTGCGACTATACCGCAACCGCCATGGTGGTGATGCTGCGGTCGGTTGGTGTGGCTTCGCGCTATGCCCAAGGCTTTGGGCAGGGCCGCTTTGACTATGATGCTGGTGTCTATGTGGTTAGTGATCAGAACCGTCATGCCTGGCCGGAGGTGTACTTTCCCGATCTGGGCTGGGTAGAGTTCGAGCCCACGCCCATTCTCAGTACGTGGACACGCCCCCTATCTCCTGGCGACCTGTCTGGCGAGGCGGTGCCTGCCTCTGCCCAGGACCAGCGTAGCGGCGTGCCCCGCGTAGTTGTGTGGGGGGCGGCTCTGGCTGGCGTTGTGCTGTTCGTGGTTGTCTGGCCGCCCAAATACCTGCGGCGTCGCAGCAGCGACCCGCGACAGGCTGTTATCGACATCTACGGGCGGCTGGTGCGTGCTGCGCGCTGGTCTAACCTGGAGCCCCAGGACGGTCAGACACCAGGCGAGTATCTACATTACCTCGGCGCCCAGCTTGAGGCACGCGGCAAGTATGGCGGCGCAGCCCGCCAAGGTGTGCAGGTGATCGACAGGCTCTATCAGCAGGCTCGCTACAGCCAGCGCCAGCTGGCGCCGTCCGATAGCCTGCGGGCCGAATCTGCCCTGGCACGACTCAGCGGGGGACTGTGGCGCGTCTGGCTCAGGCGGCCCAAGAGAGCAGGGTAGTCATAGCGCCAGCATCGGGCGACTGCAGAATGGTATTGCGCGTCGCGAACA
>JAAYDS010000116.1 GCA_012729155.1 Chloroflexota bacterium
CGCCGGCTCTACCACCGGCAGCCGCGTCCGCCCCGACTGCTCGGCCGCCTCGGTCACGATCTTGCGCCAACGGTCGAGCTTGGGGCCATCGAGGTCGGCGGGGCTCAGCCCCTGGCAGCGCTCGGCGATCACCGGCGTAAAGACGCTCACACCCAGCTCGGTACCCTTTTGCAGCACCCACTCGATCTTTTTAGCGCGCGGCACCGCCTGGAAGAGCTCCAGCCGTATGCCCGGCTCGGCCTGTGGCTCTATTCGCTCGACAATCTCAGCCAGCACCTCGCGCGGAGACACGGCCAACAGGCACGCTGTGTAGGCAGCGCCTGTGTTATCGAGCAGCATGATATGATCGCCGGGGGCCAGGCGCAGCACGCGCGCGCACTGGTGTGCCAGGTCGCCCCGCAGGCGCACTGGCCGTTCAGCCAGCGCCCGGGGATCGACGAAAAAACGGTGCATGGTCAGGGCCTGGTGGCTATCAGGGCGGCCCAGCCGTTGTCGAGCAGCTGTTCGTCGAGGTGCAGCCCCTCGTGGGCGAGGGCATCGGCTACATCGGCGGCCTTTTCGGCCAGAATGCCAGAGACCACCAGTCGCCCACCGCTGCGCACCACGCGCAAGAGGTCGTGCGCCATGTCGATGATGACCTCGGCGAGGATATTGGCCAGCACCAGGTCGTAGCCCGTCTCTTGCACCAGGGGCACGCGCGGCGCCCCGCCAGTATCCAGTGTGCCAAGTGCGGCGCTGACGCGGTCGGCCACGCCGTTGAGAGCGGCGTTCTCGGCCGTCACCTGCACGCAGATGGGGTCCACATCCACCGCCGACACGGCGCCCGCGCCCAACCGCGCCGCGGCAATGGCCAGAATGCCCGAGCCGGTGCCCACATCGAGCACGCGGTCGCCCGGCTGCACCAGCCCCTCGAGCGCCACCATACAGAGCCGCGTGGTGGCGTGCAGGCCGGTGCCAAAGGCCATGCCAGGGTCGAGGCGGATGACCACCTCATCCGTGGCGGCGCGATGCTCGCGCCAGGTGGGGGCCACCACCAGCCGCTGCCCCATGCGCAGCACAGGAAAGTGCTCCTTCCAGGCCTCGGCCCAGTCGCGGTGCTGCAGCAAGCGCGTCAGCGGTTCGGAGATAGAGCCATCGCGCGAGAGCAGCAGCAGGGCGATCTCGATCTTTTGCTGCGTGGCCTCGTCATCTGCGGGCACAAACCCCTTGACCCGCCAGCGCGCCTCGAGGTCGCGTCCGTTGGGGTCGGTGCGGAGCTGCTCGACGGCAGCGCCTCCAGCGCAGTAGCGGCTGAGATAGGCAGCCAGGTCGTCGGCCGCAGCGCTGTCACAAACCACACTGATCTCGACCCAATCGCCCATGGCCATCGTCACAATCCCAGCGTATCTTTGAGCTTGTCAAGAAAGCCACGCTCGGTCTGCGGAGAGACATCTGAGCCCATCGTCTCGCCAAGCTCGACCAAAAGCTCGCGCTGGCGCTCGCTCAGGCGCGTCGGCACCTGCACGTTGATCAACACGATCTGATCGCCTCGGCCCGCGCCGCGCAAGCGCGGCACACCCTTGCCGCGCATCCGGCTGACGGTGCCTGGCTGAGTGCCCGCCTCGATCTTGAGTTCGGCTTCGCCCTCGAGGGTAGGCACCTTGATCACATCGCCCAGCGCAGCCTGGGTGACATTAATGTTGATGTTGAGCAGAACATCGTTCTCACGCCGCTGGAAATACTTGTGGGGCTTGACGTGCAGCACCACATAGAGGTTGCCGGCTGGCCCGCCATAGAGGCCCTGATCGCCCTCGCCTGCCAGACGCACGCGCATGCCGTCGTCAACGCCAGCGGGCACACTGACACGCAGGTTGCGCTCCACATCCACCTGCATGGCGCCATGGCACACCGTACAGGCCGTGGTGATCACCTCGCCGGTGCCGCCACAGCGCGGACAGGTGCTCACATTCACGAACGAGCCAAAGATCGATTGCTGCGCCCGCCTGATCTGCCCACTGCCGCCGCACTCGTTGCAGCGAATCGGCGAGGTGCCCGGCTCAGCGCCCGAGCCATGGCAGTGCTCACAGGTCTCTTGGCGGTGCAGATTGACCTCACGCTCGACGCCAAACACCGCCTCTTCGAACGAAATCTCGAGGTCATAGCGCAAGTCGTTGCCACGGTGGGGCCCACGTCTGGCCGGGCCGCCACGCCCGGCGCCAAACCCGAACATCTCGGCAAAGATATCCTCAAAGGGGCTGAACCCAAAGCCGCCCATGTCAGCCTGGTTGAGCCCGGCATGGCCAAAGCGGTCGTACTGGGCGCGGCGCTCGTCGTCGTTGAGCACCTGATACGCCTCGTTGACCTCCTTGAACCGCTCTTCGGCATGCTCGTCTTTGGAGACATCGGGGTGATACTGACGCGCCAGGCGTCGGTAGGCCGAACGCAACTCGTCTTTGGACGCATCACGCGATACGCCCAGCACCTCGTAATAGTCGCGTTTGGTTTCCGTCGCCATCATTGCTCCCCAAAAAGTAGACTCGCTAAGTGTAGTGTCTGGTCAGAGCAGCGTCAAAATCGCTCCCCGGGCCACAAAGAGAGGGTTAGAAGGCCGCAGCCTCCTAACCCTCTTCTCCCATCAAAAAGCGCTAGACCTCACGGAACTCGCCGTCGACGGTCTCGCCACCGTCATCTTGAGGGCCTGCCTGCTCGCCGCCTGGCGGGGGTGTGGTGGCCTGCCCCTGCTGATAAGCCGCTTCGCCGACCTTTTGCAGCTCTTGCGACAACGCCTCGGTGCGACGCTTGATCTCGTCGGTGTCGCTGCCGTTCAGGGCATCGCGCAGCGTCTTGATCTTGTCCTCAACACTCGTGCGCACGTCAGCGGGCACCTTGTCGCCCAGATCGCGCAGCGTTTTTTCGGCGCTATAGGCCAGGGTATCGCCCTCGTTGCGGGCCTCGACGGCCTCCTTGCGATGCCGATCCTCGTCAGCGTGAGACTCGGCCTCGCGCACCATACGGTCGATCTCCTCTTGCTGGAGGCCGCTCGATGCCGTGATAGTGATGTTCTGCTCACGGCCAGTGGCCTTGTCTTTGGCCGAGACCTTGACGATGCCGTTGGCGTCGATGTCAAAGCTCACCACGATCTGCGGCACACCACGCGGGGCAGGCGGGATGCCGTCCAGTGTAAAGGTGCCCAGCAGTTTGTTGTCAGCCGCCATGGGCCGCTCGCCCTGCACCACATTGATCTGCACCTGCGTCTGGCTGTCCGACGCAGTCGAAAAGGTCTGTTCCTTGTGCGTGGGGATGGTCGTGTTGCGCTCGATCAGCGGCGTGGCCACGCCACCCAGCGTCTCGATGCCCAGCGTGAGCGGCGTCACGTCGAGCAGCACGATGTCGTCGACATCGCCGCCCAGCACGCCCGCCTGAATGGCCGCGCCCACGCCCACCACCTCATCGGGGTTAACGCCCTTGTGCGGCGTCTTGCCAAAGAATTCTTCGACCTTGCGCTGCACCAGCGGCATGCGCGTCTGGCCGCCCACCAGGATCACCTCATCGATGTCCTTGGTGGCGAGGCCAGCGTCTTCCAAAGCACGGCGGCAGGGGCCGATGCTGCGCTCGACCAGATCATCCACCAGCTGTTCGAGCTTGGCCCGCGTCAGCGTCAGGTTGAGGTGCTTGGGGCCGCTGGCATCTGCCGTGATGAACGGCAGGTTGATCTCGGTCTGTTGCGTGGTCGAGAGCTCGATCTTGGCCTTTTCGCCGGCCTCTTTGAGGCGCTGCAGCGCCATGCGATCGTTGCGCAGGTCGATCCCCTGATCCTTACGGAACTCGTCTACAACCCACTCGATGATGCGCTGGTCAAAGTCGTCTCCACCCAGAAAGGTGTCGCCGTTGGTCGAGCGCACTTCGAACACGCCATCGCCAATATCCAGAATCGAGATATCAAAGGTGCCACCGCCCAGGTCATAGACGGCGATCTTTTCGTCCTTTTTCTTGTCCATGCCATAGGCCAGCGAAGAGGCCGTGGGCTCATTGATGATACGCAGCACCTCAAGGCCAGCGATGCGGCCGGCATCTTTGGTGGCTTGCCGCTGCGAGTCGTTAAAGTAAGCCGGCACGGTGATGACCGCCTGCGTCACCGTCTCGCCGAGATAGGCCTCGGCATCGGCCTTGAGCTTGGCGAGCACCATGGCCGAGATCTCGGGGGGCGAGTATTCCTTGCCGCCCATGACCACCCAGGCATCACCGTTGCCGCGCTCCACGATCTTGTAGGGCAGCACCTGGCGCGCCTTTTGCACCTCAGCATCGCCATATTTGCGGCCCATCAGCCGCTTGACGGAAAAGATGGTATTATCGGGGTTGGTCACCGCCTGACGGCGTGCCACCTGACCCACCATGCGCTCGTTGGTTTTGGGGTTGATGGCCACCACTGACGGACAGAGACGCGAGCCTTCTGCAGTGGGGATCACGGTGGGCTCGCCGCCCTCCATCACCGCCACCACCGAGTTGGTTGTGCCCAGGTCTATGCCAATGATCTTGCCCATCTGAATCCTCCTCAAGAGTCGGGAATGATGATAATGGCTTGGTTGCCGCGGCTTGGCGCGGCGCTATTCACTCGCTTGTTCGTCGTTGCCGGCTGGTTCTGCAGGGGCGCCCTGTGAGACGATCACCTCCGTCGGGCGCAGCACCTCATCTTCGAGCACAAAGCCCGTCTTGATCTCCTGGACCACATACCCCGCAGGTTGCTCGTTGCTGGGCACCTGCAGCACAGCGGCATGCAGATTGGGGTCGAAGGGCTGCCCAACGGCCTCAATCGGCTTGATGTTGGCGGCCTCGAGGACCTTGATGAACTTGCGTTCGATCAGCAGCACGCCCTCAACCCAGTTGAACTCTTTGGCGTCCTCGGGCGCGTGCCTGACGGCGAGCTGCAGGTCATCGAGCACCGGCAGCACACTGCGAAAAGCGGCCGCCTTGAGCCGCAGCGCTGTCTGCTGCACGTCGCGCTCTTGGCGCTTGCGATAGTTGGCAAACTCGGCCACCGAGCGCAGGTACTTGTCTTTGAGCTGTTCGATCTCGGCCTGCGCCGCCGCCAGCTGAGCGGTCAGCTCTTGCTCGTCGGGCTGCGCTTGCTGTTCTTGGTTGTCCAAAGGCTGTTCTGCGGTTGTCATTTCAGCAATGGCTCCATCGCGGTGATGTTTCGGTGGCGTCAGCCGTAGACCTCGGCCACCAGGCTATTGAGCATCTGGGCGACATAGCGCACGGCCGAGATGGCCCGCCCATAGTGCATGCGCGTAGGCCCCAACACACCCAACACGCCGCTGGCGCGGTTGGGGATGCCGTAGGGCGAGAGCACCAGGCTCACGTCATACAGCTCATCATAAGACCCCTCGCCGCCGATGATGATCTGCACGCCGTTGGTCTCTAGCGTGCCCTGCAAGATACGCTGCAGCAGTTGCTGGCGCTCGATCATCTCGACCACCTGCATGGTGCGTGCCACATCCTGGAACTCGGGCTCGCCAAAAATGTTGACCAGCCCGTCACGGTAGATCTGGTTCACGGCGCGCTGCTCAGCCACGCGCATCAGATCCACCACGCGCTCGAGAACCTGCCGCTTCCACTCGCTCAGCGTGGTCAACTCAGGCTTGGGCCTGGCCACCATCTCGTCGGCCGTCAGCCCCGCCAACAGGGCGTTGAGCTGGTTCGAGGCCGCGCTCAGCGTCGCCTGGTCCAGCTCGGGTGTGACGCTTAGCATCTCTTGATGCACACTGCCATCTTGCAGCACCAGAATCATCAAACACAGGGTTTCGTGCGTCGAGATCAGCTCGAGATGCTTGAACTCGGCACGGTTGGCGTGCGGCGGCGTCACCAGCGAGGCCACCTGCGACACTTGCGCTAGCACCGCCGCAGTGAGCTCCATCCACTGGTCCAGGTTCAGACGGATCTGGTGGAACTGGTGCATGATCATGCGGCGTTCGGGCGCGGGCAGATCGCGCTGCTCCATCAGCTGCTCGACAAAGTAACGGTAGCCACGCACCGACGGCACACGCCCGGCCGAGGTGTGCGGCTGATCGAGATAGCCCAGCTCCTCGAGTAGGGCCAGCTCATTGCGCAGCGTTGCCGAACTCACACCCAGGTCGCCGATGCGCTGCAACGTGCCCGAAGCAACCGGGGTGGCCGAGGCCACGTATTCCTGCACCAGCACCCGCAACACCTCGCGCTGCCGCGGGGTGAGTGCGGGGAACTGGGCCTCGTTTTGGCTGCCAGGCAGATTCTGTATCATCTTCGTTAGCACTCGACACACCAGAGTGCCAGAATCTTACCATGCCAGCGGCCTTTTGTCAAAGCCCGAGGAGGCCACAAAGGCCCATTTGGGCCCGAGTTCGTGATTATGGTCTACTCATTAGCAGACTATTATGATGATTGCTAACACTTGCCCTCGCCCGGTCTCGCGAGGCGCTTATCATTGCCGTGAGGCGATTTTGCATCAGCGGCCCAGCCATGCTATACTGCCGGCACCGTTGAGGGATCGTCCAATGGTAGGATACCTGACTCTGAATCAGATGATCGGGGTTCGAATCCCTGTCCCTCAGCCAGAAGAGAGCCGGCGCACTGATGCGACCGGCTCTTGTGTTTCTCGGCATGCCCCGCCCGCTTGAGCCTGCCCCTGTCTGCGGGTATCATCCGGTCAGTGAGCTATGGCCCCTGCGGCCTGCTATCTCTCTGGAGGTGTACGATGAAACTGGGCTTTTTGTCAGCGATCGTCCCTGACATGTCGCTTGAAGAGGTGCTGGCCTTTGCCGGCGTCCAGGGCTTTGATTGTGTAGAGCTGGCCTGCTGGCCCAAGGGCAAGGCCGAGCGACGCTACGCCGGCGTTACTCATCTCGACGTAGCTGCTCTCGACAAGGATGAGGCGGCGCGCATCAACGCGCTGTGTGCCACTCACGGCGTCAGCATCAGCGGCCTGGGCTATTACCCCAACCCGCTCTCGCCCGATGCTGCCGAGGCCAAAGTGGCCGTCGAACACATCAGAAAGGTCATCGCCGCTGCCGCGCTGCTGGGCGTCAACCAGGCGAACACCTTTATCGGGCGCGATTGGACGCGTTCGGTGGATGCCAACTGGCCGCGCTTTCTTGAGGTGTGGCGCCCCCTGATCGCCTACGCCGAGGACCAGGGCGTGCGCGTCGGCATCGAGAACTGCCCCATGTTCTTTACCGACGACGAGTGGCCTGGGGGCAAGAACCTGGCGCACTCGCCTGCCATCTGGCGGCGTATGTTCGCCGATATCCCCAGCCCCAACTTTGGGCTGAACTATGACCCGTCGCACTTTGTGTGGCAGCTAATGGACTATGTACAGGTGATGCGCGAGTTTGGCGACCGCATCTTTCACGTACACGCCAAAGACGCACGCCTCGATCGCGAGCGCCTCAATGACGTCGGCACACTGACCACGCCCAACAGCTATCACACGCCCAAGCTGCCCGGCCTGGGCGATATCGAATGGGGCCGCTTTGTGGCCATGCTCACCGAGACGGGCTACAACGGCGCCGTGGTCATCGAGGTCGAGGACCGCGCCTACGAGGGCCCGCTCGACCGTCGCCAGGCGGCCATCATCCAGAGCGGTCGCTATCTGCGGCAGTTCATCGCCTGAGCTCAGCGATAATGCACACGGCCGCCTCGCTGAGGCGGCCGTGTTAGTCCAAAGCCAGGCTAGCGCTCAGCGGCCCTGAATCTTGGCCCACGAGTCGCGCAGGGTGATGGTGCGGTTGAACACCAGTCGCTCGGGCGTCGAATCAGGGTCGACGCAGAAATAGCCCAGCCGCTCGAACTGGCAGCGATAGCCAGCCCCGACGCCCGCCAGGCTCGGCTCGACGTAGCACGGCCGCACCTCGAGCGAGCTGGGGTTGAGATTGTCGACGAAATCCTCGCCCTGGTATGGGTCCTCAACGTTGAACAGCCGGTCATACAGCCGCGCCTCGGCCTCGATGGCGTGGGGCGCCGACACCCAATGCAGCGTGCCGCGCACTTTACGGCCATCGGGGGCGTCACCGCCGCGCGTGGCCGGATCATAGGTGCAGTGCACCTCGAGGATCTCGCCCGTGGTGGGGTCTTTGACCACGTCTGTGCAGGTCACCAGATAGGCATAGCGCAAGCGCACCTCGGCCCCCGGCGAGAGACGATAGTACTTTTTGGGGGGCTCTTCCATAAAGTCCTCGCGCTCGATGTACAACTCGCGACTAAAGGGCACCCGACGAGTGCCAGCCGAGGCGTCTTGCGGGTTATTGACCGCCTCGAGCTCCTCGGTCTGCCCCTCGGGATAGTTGGTGATCACGACCTTGAGCGGGTCAAGCACGCCCATCACTCGCGGCGAGCGCTGGTTGAGGTCGTCGCGCACAGCGTGCTCGAGCATGGCGATATCGACCTGGCTGTTGGCCTTGGAGATGCCCACCATCTCGATCAGGTTGCGGATCGACTCGGGCGTATAGCCGCGGCGTCGCAGGCCCGCCAATGTGGGCATGCGCGGGTCATCCCAGCCGGTCACATAGCCCTCGGCCACCAGGCGGCGCAGCCGGCGCTTGCTCAGCACGGTATAGTTGAACTCGAGCTTGGCGAACTCGATCTGCTGCGGGTGGTGCACGTCGAGCTGATCGAGGAACCAGTCGTACAGCTCGCGATTGTTCTCGAACTCGAGCGAGCAGAGCGAATGGGTAACGCCTTCGAGCGAGTCTGACAGGCAGTGGGCAAAGTCGTACATCGGGTAGATGCACCACTTGTCGCCAGTGCGGTGGTGGGGCACCTTCATGATGCGGTAGATGATCGGGTCGCGCATGACGATGTTGGGCGAGGCCATATCGATCTTGGCGCGCAGGGTGCGTGCGCCCTCGTCGAACTCACCGGCACGCATGCGGCGGAACAGATCGAGGTTCTCTTCGACACTGCGGTCGCGGTAGGGGCTGTTGCGGCCCGGCTCGGTGAGGGTGCCGCGATACTCGCGCACCTCTTCGGGCGACAGGTCATCGACATAGGCCTTGCCCAGCTCGATGAGCCGCTCGGCATAGTCGTACAGCGCATCGAAATAGTCCGACGCGTAAAGGATGTGGTCGCCCCAGTGAAAGCCCAGCCAGCGGATGTCCTCGGCGATCGCCTCAACGTACTCGACATCTTCCTTGGTCGGGTTGGTGTCATCCATGCGCAGGTTGCAGATGCCACCGTACTCGTCGGCGATGCCAAAGTTGATGCAGATGGCCCTGGGGTGGCCCAGGTGCAGATAGCCGTTGGGCTCGGGTGGAAAGCGCGTCTGCACACGCCCACCAAACCGCCCGGTGCGGTTGTGCTCTGCGATGATCTCGCGGATAAAGTCCGACCTCTTGATCTCGTCACCCATTGTCGTGCTCCTTTGGCCCACATGTGCTGGCCATCAGACGCAAAAACGACCGCACAGATGCGGCCGTTTCCAGGCTCCTGCGGAGTCGCAAGAGCCTCTTAGCGCTGCTGTCGAGCGATGCGATGCGGGTCGATCATCCCGTATGGACCTTTGCGGCGGATTGCTCTGCACACACTATAGCAGATGGCCCGTCTACGGTCAACCGTGCCGCCCGCTGCCGCGCCCAGGCGTTCGCAGAATACCGTCTATCACGGCATCGGATGGCCATAGCTCGTGCTATGGTGTATAGAAGACAGGCCTAGCCTGACGTCTCGCTCGCCCCATAGCCCCCAGCCTCGACGGCACTCACCGCTCCGCGCTGGCCGCGCCCCGTTACCCCAACTCCACCGGCTGGTGCAGCTCGCCCGAGCGGTAGGCCGCCAGCGCCACCGCCAGGGCGTTGCGTCCGTCGAGGCCCGTCACCAACGGCTGCCGCTCTTCGCGTATGGCCTGCACAAACTTGTCGATCATTGGCCCTCTATCGAGCGCGGCTGTGCCCAGGTCCAGCGGTAGCCACTCGCCCGCGGGCAACGCCTCGAACGGCTCGCGCAGGTAGACCGTGACGGGATCGCCCAGCACGATCTGCCCGCGGTCGCCATAGATGCGGTCTTTGGGCTGGGCGGGGTCTCTGCCCGGCAGCGCCGAGCCGGCCTCGAGGGTGCCGATGGCACCGTTGGCATAGCGGATGGTGACGGCGATATAGTCCTCGACCTCGACGGGCGTGGCATAGTTATCATACTCGGCATAGACGCGCACCGGCTCGAGCCCCGTCAGAAAGCGCAGCGTGTTGAGGTCATGAATGGTGTTCATGATCAGCACGCCGCCACCCGAGGTCTCGCGTCTGGTGCGCCAGTCGGTCTGCACGCGCCCGGTATAGCCGCCCGTCCAGTAGCTGGCCGCCTTGTCGCCACGATAGACGATGCGCGTGCCGGTGATGCGCCCGATCAGCCCGGCAGCGATCAGCTCGCGCAGGCGCACCATGCGGTCGTCATACTGCGCCTCAAAGGCCACAGAGAGCACCCGCCCGGCCTGCTCGGCCGTAGCAATCATCGCGTCAGCGTCGGCCAGGGTGGTGGCGATCGGCTTTTCGACCAGCACGTGCTTGCCCGCGGCCAGCGCCTGAACGGTCAGCGGCCGGTGCAGGTAGTGCGGCACGGCGATATAGACCGCCTCCACCTCGGGGTCGCCCAGCAGCGCATCGACGCTGACCGTCCAGCGAGCGCCATAGCGCGCGGCGATATCCTGCGCCAGCTCGGGCCGCGTATCCATAGCCACGGCCAGGCGCGCGTGCTGCGACGCGGCGATGCCGGGCGCCGTGGCCTTCATGGTGATCTCGCCCGAACCGATAACGCCGATGCCCATCTTCTCACTCATTACCTGGCTCCTAGATTTATACTCAGGGCCGATAGCGGCCCAGCGTCTGGATGGCGTGCATGGCGCCGCGCAGGCCTGCTAGGGTGCTGCCCGGGTTGACGCTGCCAGCCGTATCCACCACTAGCCCGCCGTCATGGCCTACCTCACGGATGTCGCTGGCCACCGCGGCGGCGATCTCGGCGGGCGTGCCGCGCGAAAAGGTGAACGGTGGTAGTTGCCCATAGATGAGGGTGCGCGGCATGTGGCGGCGGATGAGCCCCGGCCGCACCGTGGGCCCCAGGTTACAGCCTGTGAGCTCGCAGCGCGCCAACAGCGGCAGCAGGTGCGCCATGTCGCTGTCAGAATGCTGGTAGCGATAGTCGCCCTCGGCGGGGCTGAACACGCTGAACACGTGCTGCAGAATGGGCAAGCCAGAGCGCTCGTACAGGCGCGCATTCAGCATGGCGCAGTTGTCGTCGGCAAAAGCAAAGCCCCGCATCGAGGCGTCGGTAGCGCGACGCAGCAGCGTGCAGAGCTCCACGATCTTGGCGGCGAACAGGTCGCGAAAGCGCTCCATCACCTCGGGATAGTCGTACAGCCACATGATCAGGTTCTCGACGCCACAGATCGACATGGCCGCCGTCACCGGGCCGCGGATGTGCCCGCCCAGTTTGGGGTCTAGGCCATATTGTGTGCGTAGTCGTTGCAGTGCCGGGTAGAACCCCTCTGGCAGCACCACCTCGTCCAGGCGCAAGGCCGCCGCCTGCTCGATGCGCTCTTCGAGCTGGGCGATGGTGTGCACGCTGGGCAACACCCAGTCGGCCTCGCCGATGGCGCCCGAGCCCTCGACGCGCACGATCTGCGAGCCGAACACCTCTTCGATACGCAGCGGCCGTGGCAGCTCGTGCTCGGGCGGTACGATCTGTTCTGGCAGCAGCCGCCGCCCCACGATCTCCTCGGCGCGGTCGTTGTAACGGCGGTTCAGCTCGGCGTGGTAGGCAGCATCCTGATAGTAGCGAGGGTCCTCATCCAGACCGAGCTCGGCCCAGAGACAGCCCTCGGTGGTGGTGAGCGTCATGGCCGCCTGAACGTTGCCGCCTGCGAAGGGGTTGCGCAGCGCCTGAGCGTTATCGGCCCAGAAGCGTTCCAGGTCCACGGGCAGCAGGGTCATCCTACTCCTTGTGCGGGGACGAGAGGCTGGCCTACCCCAGGGCAAAAGCCAGCCTCTCGTGATGCCTCGATGCGGCCGCTACACCGCCAGATCGGCCCAGGCCTGCCGCCAGGCCCGACGGGTGTTGGCCAGAATCAGGTCAGGGTCCTCGCCGCCAAAGGGCTTGACCTCAAACCCCACCCACGGCTTGGCGCCGGCCACGCCCTCGCGCAGATAGCAGATCTCAAACAGGCCCTTGAGAAAGCGCGTCAGCTCGGGCACGTCGTTGCAGCCACCCGGAAAGCCAAAGCGCGGATGCAGGTCGCCGTAGCCCGGCAGGCCCGCCTGCACCACCCCATTGCCCACGTGGATGTGCACCAAATAGTCTTTGAGCACCTTGAGCGAGCTTTCGACATCCTCAAAGAGCAGCGGCATATGCGAGAGGTCATAGAGCAGGCCGAAACTGGCATGCCGTTCGCGGATGCGCGCCGCAAACTGAGCGGCCAGATCAGAGGGACCGATGAGGCTCTTTTTATCAATGTCGCGGTCAAAGGTCTCGAGCGTCAGCCCGATGCCGCGTTCATCGCCATAGGCGCAGAGCTGAAACAGCGAGTCGGCCAGCAGGTCGAGACCCCGCTCGCGTTGGGCATCGCCGGGGTCGGGCCCCGCCAAAAAGGCCACACGCGCGCAGCCCAGCTCCACGGCCTCGTCGATGGCGCCCTTGATGGCGGCTACCGCGCGAGCGCGGCCGCCGTCGTCCAGATCGTTGAGCGAGAGCTTGGGGCCCAGCAGCGTCGGTTGCGCGGCATAGCCCAGCTTGAGACGCGCCTGCTCGGCGATCGAGCGCACTCGCTGGCGCACGCCCGGGTCCTTGATCCAGCCGATTTCGATGGCTCCAAAAAAGTCGTCCTTGGCCAGCTGAGTGACCGTCTCGACAAAGGGGCCTTCGCCGTTGGCGCAGGCGGGGAATGCCATGCCATGCACCATGCTCAGAGTCAGATAGGCCTCCCAGGGTCTCTGCATAGAAACACCTCCTGATGAGAGCGCGCCTGCACGGGGCAAGCGCGTCGTCGTTGTACCAGAGCAGCATAGGGCGACGGCGCGTCACTGTCAAAGCGCCCAATGGACAGGGCGGCGGTCTCCGAGTAGATTAGCGGCATCGTTGCCCCCACAGGAGTGAGCGCCCATGGGTGAGCGTGTGCGCGTCGGTTTCATCGGCTGCGGCAGTATTGCGCGACAGATGCAGATGCGCTGGTATGCGGCGTTGCCCGAGCGGGTCGAGATCGTGGCGCTCGCCGACCCTGACCCTGCCGCCCTGCGTGCCGCCGCGCAGCAAACCGGTGTGCACGCAACGGCGTGTCATCAGGACTATGACGATCTGCTCGCGCGCGGCGATCTGGACGCTGTCGAGGTGTGCACGCCCAACCATCTGCACGCTGGGCCCACCATCGCGGCATTGCAGGCCGGGCTGCACGTTCTCTGCCAAAAGCCGATGGCTGCCACCCTGGCTGAGGCGCAGGCGATGATCGCAGCCGCCCAGGCCAACGACAGGCTGCTCGGCGTGCTCTACATGAACCGCTTTGCACCGCTGCCCCTCAACCTCAAGCGCATTGTCGACCTGAACCTGCTCGGCACGCCCACGGCCATCCGCGCACGCACAGCTCATGCCGGCGGCCTCAGCGCCGCGGTGTCGCCGGGCCAGTGGCGCCACAGGCGCAGCGCCTTTGCCGGCTCTTTCAGCCTGCTGGCCACCCACTATGCCGATGTCTTTCGCTGGCTCTTTGGCCCCGCCAGGCGTGTGGCGGCCATGGGCGCCACGCTGGTCTGCGCCATGGAGGGCGACGACAACTTTGGTGCGCTGATCGAGTTCGCCAATGGCAGCCTGGGTATGCTCGAATCGTGCTATCACGAGCAGCCCGGCGGCAACCGCGTCGAGGTGGTTGGCGATCGCGGCACGGCCATCATCCTTGCCGACGAGAGCGCTCTACAGCTCTATGCGCGTTCGGGCAGCCACACCGGCCCCGAGGCCGCTGCCTACCTCGCATCGCTGGGCGGAGACTGGGACACCTGGACCACTGTGCCCGTCGGGCGGCTGCCCACGCTCTCGCCCTATCCCAACTATGGCGCCCACTGGCTCGACTGTGTACGCAACGGCCGACAGCCCGTCACTGACGGCCACGAGGGGCTGGCCTCGCTCGAGATCATCATCGCCGGGTACGATTCAGCGGCCACCGGCCAGTTCATCGAGTTGCGCTATCAGAGTGTTACCCGATGAGCCGCCACATGCGACGGCGTGCGCTCAGAGCACACGCCCTGCGGCTGGCGTGCCAGTTGACGGTGGCCACTGTGCTGTTGCTGGCTTTTGTGGGGCCGGTGCAGGCCGCCTCTCCACCGCTCAGCGAGCCAGCATCGACGCTCTTGGTGCAGTTCACAGAGCCTCTGCCCGAAGAACTGGCCCGCGAGCGGCTGCGCTCCGCCGGGCTCGAGCCCCTGCGGCGCATCCCGCGCATCGACGTGTGGGTGGCACGCCCCAACAGTCGCGCTGCGATGGCGGCAGCAGCACTCGACTTGGCCGCGCAGCCGGGCATCGCCTGGGCTGAAGAGAGCATCGTTGTGCATGCCGTCGACGTCATCCCCAACGACCCGCGCTACGGCGAGCAGTGGCCGCTGCCCAAGATCAATGCGCCGGCAGCCTGGAGGCTGACTCGAGGCATGAGCGCCCCCATCGCCATCATCGATAGCGGCATCGACCTGGACCATGTCGACCTGCAGCCCAAACTGTGGGTCAACCCGGGCGAGATCGCCGGCAACGGCGTCGACGACGACGGCAACGGCTATAGCGACGACGTCTATGGCTATAACTTTATCGATCGCGACGCAGAGCCTCAGGACGATCACAGCCACGGCAGCCACGTGGCCAGCATCGCCGCGGCCGCCGGCAACAACGCCGCCGGCGTGGCCGGCCTGGCCTGGGGCACGCCCCTGATGGCGCTCAAGGTGCTGGATAATTACGGCCTCGGCGACACCGGTGGCCTCGCCGAGGCGCTGGTCTATGCCGCCGACAACGGCGCGCGCATCATCAACCTCAGCCTATCCTGGGACCACAACACACCTTCACAGGTCGCAGAGGAGGCTGTAGCGTATGCCCTGTCGCAGGGCTGCCTGATCGTGGCGGCCACAGGCAACGATGGCGGCGCGGTTGGCTATCCGGCACGGCTGCCGGGCGTGCTGGCGGTGGGCGCCACCGATAGCGCCGACGTCGTCGCAAGCTTTAGCAACCGTGGCCCCGAAGTCGACCTGGTGGCGCCGGGCGTGAGCGTGCTGGGCTGCAACCACCTCGGCGGCTGGGTCTACAAGAGCGGCACCTCGATGGCAGCGCCCCACGTGGCGGGCACGGCAGCGTTGGTGTGGGGCCGGCTGCCCGCCCTGCCCTATGACGAGCTGGCGAGCCTGCTGAAGAGCATGGCGGTCGACCTCTTGCCAGCAGGCTATGATGAGGCCAGCGGCGCCGGCCGGTTGGATGCTGGCGCCGCTGTTATGGCTGCGAGCCCGCGCTATCTTGCCTACGCGCCCATCGCCTTTGGCGGGCGCTAACCGGCCAGTTTGCCCAGACGCGCCATGATGGCCAGCGCTGGATCGACCGGCACCGGCGCGCGCTGTACGTCAGCCGGGATCGAGATGAACGG
Organism: Chloroflexota bacterium; assembly: GCA_012729155.1. Taxonomy (GTDB): domain Bacteria; phylum Chloroflexota; class Anaerolineae; order UBA1429; family UBA1429; genus JAAYDS01. The sequence continues at coordinate 15,587 of JAAYDS010000116.1, forward strand.
CGTGGGCCGCACGTTACGCCCCTCGAACTGGGGCAGCCAGGCGCGCTCGGCATCGAGCAGGGCGGCCGCCATCTCGCGAATCTCGGCCAGGGTGAGCACCGCCGCCGTGAGGGGGTCCAGCGCGCAAGCCTGCACCAGCGCCTCGGTGTCGCCGCTGAGCGCGGCCTGCGTGGCCAGCCGC